>NZ_BMPE01000008.1 GCF_014647435.1 Deinococcus radiotolerans
TCGCAGAAATACCGTACAGGAGCCGACTTTCTGCTGCCTACTGTGCGTTTTGAAGGGTAGTCAGGGGCCGCCCTCCTCCCCCGAGTGCGACCCTTCTCCTGTCTCCTGTTTACCTTTTGCTGCTGTGGTCGCCTTCCTGGAATTCTTCGATCATCTTGGCGTTGAAGGCGGGGATGTCGTCGGGGTTGCGGCTGGTGACAATGCCCTTGTCCACGACGACCTGCTGGTCGACCCATTCGGCGCCGCCGAGGGTGAGTTCGTGTTTGAGGCTGGGCCAGCTGGTCATTTTCAGGCCTTTGCTGATGCCGGTCTCGCTGAGGCTCCAGGGGCCGTGGCAGATGGCGGCGATGGGTGCGCCGTGGTCGTAGAACGCGCGGACGAACTTCATGGCGTAGGGGTCCAGGCGCAGCTTGTCGGGGTTGACGGTGCCGCCGGGGAGCAGGAGGCCGTCGTAGTCGCTGGGGTTGGCCTGCGTGACGGTGTGGTCCACGTCGTATTTGTCCTGCGGTTCCATGTCGCCTTTCATGCTCTGGATCTGCCCGGCCTTGAGGCTGATGAGGTGCGTGGTGGCCCCGGCGGCCTCTAGCGCCTCGCGGGGTTTCACCAGTTCGACCTGTTCGACGCCGTCGGCGGCGAGGATGGCGATGGTCTTGCCTTTCAGGGGTTGGTCGGTCATGCGTTCAGCGTGCCGTGTGGGCTGACGTGGGGCGTGATGGTGGTCTGAAGGCGCGTTGAGGCGGGGTTGAGGGGGGCTTGAGTTGGTGTGGGTTCTTGCCTTGCGGGCCAGGGGCGTGTGATGGGGTGGGGGGCATGACACTGACTGAGGAGTTCGCGAAGGCCTTGCAGGCGGCCGAGCAGGGCGGGGACGTTTCGGGGCTGCTGGCCCTGCACGCGGGGAACGTGACGTTGCGCAACCTGACGCAGCAGACGTGGGAGGGGGCGGAGGGTGCGCGGGCGTTCTGGGAGGCGTACCTGGAAAATTTCGAGGAGGTGCGCAGTGAGTTCACCCGCGTGCAGGAAGAGGGGGGTCTGGGCGTGCTGGAGTGGACGGCGTCGGGTCGCCTGCCGGGCGGGCGGGAGATCTCGTACCGGGGCGTGAGCCTGCTGGACGTGCAGGGTGGGAAGGTCTCGGCGTTCCGCACGTATTACGACAGTGCGGCGTTCGTGGTGGCGACCCCCGCCTGACCGTCAAGTGAAGAACGCGCCCGCCCCGGCACAGGCCAGGGGCGGGCATTATTTATCCCTCTCCCGAGCGGTGAGGGGGCCTTACTTGTCTGTGCCGGGCGTGGTCACTTCGACGGCGGTGAGGGTCTCGGTGACGCGGAAGGTGTGGGGCGTATTGGCGGGGACGTGGTAGGAGTCGCCGGGCTGGAGGCTGACGGTTTCGCCGTTCACGATCAGGTCAACCTTGCCTTCAATGACGTACCCGAGGGTTTCGTACTCGTGGGTGTGTTCGGGCTTGTCGGCGTTGGGTTCCTCGCGGTGCCACAGGCGCATGCTGCTCTGCTGCCCCTTGACGAGGTGGTGTTCGCCGTCTTTACCGTGGGTGGTGTCGCTCTGGCTGACCTTGTATTGGCTCATGGAGTTCAGCGTGCGCTGCCTGGGCGCCCCGGGGCGTGATGGGGGCCTGAAGGGGAATTCACGCAGGGTTGATGAGGACTTGAGGCGCCGCAGAGCCTGGTTGCTGCGCTGTCCAGTCCCCCGGTGGGTGCGGGCCGGGGCACGCTGCATCTTTCGCTGCCTGAGCGCGCCGTTCCCGTGCTGGACGCACGCCCCGGCAACCCCGTTTTTTTTGCCGTCCCAGTGGTCATTTTCTTCCTCTGGCAGGTTGAGCGGGTGTGGGGTACACTGGGCGTCTCTGGCCGCCCTGTGTGTGGCCGTCTGAAAGGGGGTGAGGTGCTGCCGTGGGAACGAAAGAAGAGGTTCGTTCGCGCCTGAACATTGCGGATGTGGTGGGCGAGTACGTGCAGCTCTCCCCCGCCGGGCGCGGTCGCCTGAAGGGGTTGTGCCCGTTCCATAAGGAGAAGTCGCCGTCGTTCCAGGTGGATACGGAGCAGGGCTACTTCTACTGCTTTGGCTGCAAGGCGGGCGGGGACGTGTTCAGTTTCGTGCAGCGCACCGAGAACCTGAGTTTCGGGGACGCGATGCGCAAGCTCGCGGAGCGCGCCGGAATTCAGGTGGAGGCGCGGTACGGCGAGCGGTCAAGCCGGGACGTGTTCGACGTGAATGCGTTCGCGCTGGCGTACTTCCGTGAGCACCTGATGGGGCCTGCGGGTGAGGCAGCGCTGGCGTACCTGCGGCGGCGTGGCCTGACGGACGCGACCATCGAGTCATTCGAGATCGGCTTCGCCCCGGACGGCTGGGACGGCCTGCTGAAGCACGCGCGGGTGAAGGGCGTGTCGGAACGGCAGCTGCTGGAGGCCGGGCTGCTGATCGAGAACCCGGAGTCCGGACGGGTGTACGACCGCTTCCGCGCGCGGGTGATGTTCCCCATCCGCGATCACCTGGGGCGGCTGGTGGGCTTCGGGGGGCGCGTGCTGGACGACAGCAAGCCGAAGTACCTGAACACCCCCGAGACGGACGTGTTCCGCAAGGGTGAACTGCTGTACGGGCTGGACAAGGCCCGCCTGGGCCTGAAGAACGGCGGCGAGCTGGTGGTGGTCGAAGGCTACATGGACGTAATCACCATGCACCAGCACGGCTTCACGGGGGCGGTGGCGAGCCTGGGCACGGCCCTGACCGCCGAGCACGCGACGCTGCTGGAACGCCTGGGCGCGCAGAGTCTCGTGCTGCTGTTCGACCGCGACGAGGCGGGCCTGAAGGCGACGCTGTCGGGACTGGATCAGGTGCTCGGCGCGAAGTTCCGCGTGCGCGCCACGAGCGTGCCGAGCGGGAAGGACCCGGCGGACACCCTCCTGGCGGGGGATATCGAGCAGCTGCGCACGGCCCTGAGCAGCGGTCTGGACGAGGTGCGCTACCGCGTGCAGGCCGCCATCGAGCGGCACGGGGTGGGCACCAGCGAGGGCAAACGCCGCATCCTGATGGAACTGCTGCCGCGCATGCAGAACCTCGACCCCCTGGACGAGATCGCCGAGGGCGTGCGCGGCGCGGCGTGCGAGACGCTGGGCATCAAGCCCGAGGCGCTCATGGAATGGATCGCCAGCAAGGCCAAGAGGCGCACCCTGACCGACACGCATCTGGCGGGCATGACCAGCACGCGCAGCGAGGAGGACCGCGAACTGGCCCTCCTGAAGCAGCTGCTGGTTGATCCATCGCTGCTGGCGAAACTGGACGGCAGTATGCCGTGGCGCAACGAGTCGGTGCGCAAGGTGATGCTGGCCGCGCGCGGCGCGCAGACCCCCGACGACATTCTGGACGTGTTCCGGGGCCAGCCCGAGGAGCAACTCCTGATCCGCCTGATGTTCGAGGGCCGCGACGCGGGCACCATCGGCCGGGAGAACAGCCAGCAGTACGAGCAGAAGGTCAACGGCTACGCGGCGGCCGCCGTGGACGACATTCAGGTGACTCTCAGCATCGACGCGATGCGCGCCGAGGTGGACCTGCTGAAGAAACAGGTGCCGGGCGCTCCTCCCACCGAGCAGTTGGGCCTCCTGCGGCAGATTCAGGACCTCCAGCGCGCCATCGAAGCCGAGAAACGCGTGCGCGGGGCCGCAAGAGCGTAAGGCGCGGCTCTCTCGCTCTCTGCGGTACAGCTACGAGTCCCACAAGGGGAGAGGGTGCCCTGCAGGGGCGGGTGAGGGGGCGTGTGACCACCCCTGCTCGCCCTGCGTTTTACACTTCCCCGCCCCATTCCAGCCCGTGCCGCGTCCACGCGGCTTCGATGTGGGTCAGGACGTCCAGCGGCAGCGGGCCCTGCTGGACGAGGTCGATGTTCCGTTCGAGGTTCTGGATGCTGGCGGTGCCGACGATGGCGCTGTGGACGCCGGGGGCGTACGCGGTGAAGCGCAGGGCGAGGTCCAGCCAGTCGAGTCCGGCCTGCTGGCGGATGGAGTCCATGTTCAGGGTGCGCAGACGCTCCCAGTACGTTTCAGCGTAGTCGCCTGCGGGGCGGTCCGCGAAGCGCCAGGCGGCGTTGGCGATGGGGCGTTTGGCGATGACGCCCATGCCGCTCTCGGTGGCGGCGGGGAGCAGCTGGCGGCGGCTGAACTGGTCGGCGAGGTTGACGCTGGTCTCGACGCTGCCGAAGCGGCCGCTCTGGATGGCCCAGGCGAGGGCTTCGTTCTCGCCGCTGTACGCGGCGACGCGGATCAGGCCGTCGCGCCGGGCGGCGTCGAGGGCGCCGAGGAGGTCGTCGCGGCGCAGGGTCTCGGCCGGGCAGGAGTGCAGGTGGAAGATGTCGATCCAGTCGCAGCGCAGCCGTGTGAGGGCCTGTTCGATGCCCAGGCGGATGGCCTGCGGCGTCCAGTCGTCGGCGCCGTCGGCGCTGTAGCCGCCCTTGCTGCTGAGGATGAAGTCGTGGCGGCGGTAGGCGAGGTGCCGTCCGATGCGTTCCTCGCTGAGGCCGTAGCCGCGCGCGGTGTCGACCAGGGTGATGCCCCGGTCGATGGCGCGGTTGAGCAGGGTGCCCGCGTGGTCTTCACTCAGTGCACCGTCGCCGATCTGCCCGGCGCCGAGGCCGAGGAGGCTGACGCGCAGGCCGGTGGTGCCGAAGTCCCTCTGTTCCATGACGGGTATTGTGCGCCGCTGGCGTTCAGTTGGTGGTGAGGTTCAGGTCAGCCTGGGCTTCCTGTTCGGCGCGGAACTGGAGTTCGTACAGGTCGCGGTACAGGCCGCCCACCGCGAGGAGCTGCGCGTGGGTGCCGTCCTCGGTGACGCGCCCGGCGTCCATGACGAGGATGCGGTCGGCGTTCCGGATGGTGCTGAGGCGGTGGGCGATGACGAAGGTGGTGCGGCCCTGCATGAGGCGTTCCAGCGCGGCCTGCACGAGCGCTTCGGATTCGTTGTCCAGGGCGCTGGTGGCCTCGTCGAGGATCAGGATGCGGGGGTCTTTCAGGATGGCGCGGGCGATGGCGACCCGCTGCCGCTGCCCGCCGCTGAGTTTCACGCCGCGTTCCCCCACGACCGTGTCGTAGCCGTGCGGGAAGGCGCTGATGAACTCGTGGGCGTTCGCGGCGCGGGCAGCGGCCTCGACCTCGTCGGGTCTCGCGCCGGGACGGCCGTACAGGATGTTCTCGCGGATGCTGCCGCTGAACAGCAGCGTCTCCTGCGGCACGAGGCCCACTTGGGCGCGCAGGTCCGCCAGAGCGTAGTCGCGCACGTCCCGCCCGTCCACGCGCAGGGTGCCGCCCGTGACGTCCCAGAAGCGCGGGATGAGGTTCACGAGGGTGGTCTTCCCCGCCCCGCTCGGCCCGACCAGCGCGACGACCTGCCCGGCGGGAACGTCCAGTGTCACGTCGCGCAGCACGGCGGCACGTTTCCCTTCAGTCTCACCGTCATAGGTGAATGACACGCCGTCGAAGGACACGCGGCCCTCCGCGCGGGCCAGCGGGGCGGGCTGCGCGGGCTGCGGCAGGTCGCTGCGTTCGTCCAGCAGTTCGAAGATGCGGCCCGACGCGCCCAGCGCCTCCTGGAACTGGTTGAACACGCCGGTCAGCGCGACGACCGTGCCGCCCACCTGAAGCGCGTAGAACAGGAATGTCACCAGATTCCCCGGCGTGAGGCTGCCCGCCATGACCAGCCGCCCCCCGTACCACAGGACCACGGCCAGGGCGCCGAAGGTCAGGAAGCTCATCACGCCCGCCATGAGTGCCTGGAGGCGAGCGCGTTTCAGGGCGGCCAGGAAGCTCTGCGTGACGCCCTGCCCGTAGCGGCCCTCCTCCACGCCTTCCGCGGTGAAGCTCTGCACGACGCGCACGCCGCTGATGGCCTCCTCGGCGCTGGCGTTCGCGCCCGCCACCGCGTCCTGCACTTCGCGGCTCACGCGGCGGATGCGTCGCCCGATCGTCACGGCCGTGCCGATAACCAGCGGAATGACCGCCAGGGTCAGCAGGCTCAGGCGCGGACTGGTCGTCACGAGCAGCACCACCGCGCCCACCAGACTCACCGACTGCGCCGCAAGCTGCGCCAGCGCCGTACTCGTCACGGTCTGCACAGTGCCCACGTCTGACGTCAGGCGGCTGGTCAGATCCCCGGTCTTGTGCTCCCCGAAGAAGCGCGGCGAGAGCGTCAGCAGATGCGCGAACACCGCCCGCCGCAGGTCCGCCACCACTCCTGCCCCCACCCGCGAGAGCAGGAACGACTGCGCCGCGCCGAACACCGCCGACAGCGCGAAGATGCCCAGCAGCGCCAGCACCGTCCGGTCGAGCGGCCCGGTGTCCGTGGACCCGACCTTCAGGAATGACGCATCAATCAACCGCCCGAACAGCGCCGGGAAGACCAGATTCAGGCCGCTGGAGATCAGCGTGGCCACCACGCCCACCACGAACACCCACCGGTATGGCCGCGCGAACGCCAGCAGCCGCACCAGCTGACGCGGATCCCGCCTCACACGCGGCGCATCCGGACTGAGGGACGAAGCAGCACGACCAGGACGGGAGAACATAGGAACAGGGTACGCGGGAAGCGAGAGGGCAGTGAGGAGTAGGTCGTGGGGAGTGGGAACCCAGACTGCTTCGCAGCGGGAAGGGTAAATCCTCTGCTTCGCAGCTGTGCCAGCCAGTCAGCTGCGCTGACAGCTCCCCTTGAAGGAGAGTCAGGGGCAGCATGCTTCTGCCGAAGCGAAACAAAGTCGATCAGCGGCCCGCACCATCCGCCCTGCTCGCCGCCGCACACCACCACTGGCCGTTGTGCGCGAAGCGCGCGGGCCTGCGAGGGGGGCGAAGGATGGCGTCGAAGCCAGACACGTTACCGCCCGACACGAACACGCCGCATCGAAAGAATCTCTTGCCCAGTGCAACGTAAACCCCCCAGCCCCCTACCCCAGAGGGGCAGGGGGCTGGGGGGTGGGGTGATCAGTTAAATCTCAGGCCAGCGCCGCTTCAGGTGCCACGTACGCCAGTTCGAACGCGTCGGCGACGCCCTGGTACGTGAGTTTGCCCTGGTGGGTGTTGAGGCCGAGCATGAGGGCCTTGTTGCGGTGGAGGGCTTTGGCGCCGTGGTCGGCGAGGAGGAGGGCGTACGGGAGGGTCTGGTTGGTGAGGGCGAAGGTGCTGGTGCGGGGCACGGCGCCGGGCATGTTGGCCACGCCGTAGTGGATGACGCCGTCGACGGTGTAGGTGGGGTCGTCGTGGGTGGTGGCGTGGATGGTTTCGACGCAGCCGCCCTGGTCGACGGCGACGTCGACGATGACGCTGCCTTCGGGCATGAGCCCCAGCATGTCGCGGGTGACGAGGTGGGGGGCTTTGGCGCCGGGGATGAGGACGCCGCCGATGAGGAGGTCGGTGGTGGGGAGCAGGTCGCGGATGTTGGCTTCGCTGCTCATCATGGTGGTGAGCTTGCCGAAGAACACGTCGTCGAGGTATGCGAGGCGGCGCTGTGACACGTCGAGGATGGTGACTTTGGCGCCGAGGCCCATGGCCATCTTGGCGGCGTTGGTGCCGACGACGCCGCCGCCGATGATGGTGACGTGGCCGGGTTGCACGCCGGGCACGCCGCCGAGGAGGACGCCGCGTCCGCCGACGGGTTTCTGGAGGTGGTACGCGCCGGCCTGGACGCTGAGGCGGCCCGCGACTTCGCTCATGGGGGTGAGGAGGGGGAGGCTGCCGTCGTCGAGCTGCACGGTTTCGTAGGCGACGCCGGTGGTGCCGCTTTGCAGGAGGGCATCGGTGAGGGGGCGGTCGGCAGCGAGGTGCAGGTATGTGAAGAGCAGCAGGTCGGGGCGGAGGTAGTGGTATTCGCTCTGGATGGGTTCTTTGACCTTCACGACCATCTCGGCGGCCCAGGCGTCGTCGGCGGTGCCGAGGGTAGCGCCGGCGCTCACGTAGTCCTGATCGGAGATGCCGCTGCCGAGGCCGGCGCCCTGCTGGACGGTGACGGTGTGGCCGCGGCGGATGAGGGTGGCGACGCCGCCGGGGGTGAGGGCGACGCGGTTTTCTTTGACCTTGATTTCTTTCGGGAGTCCGATGTGCATGGTGTGTCCTTTGTGGCCGCGCAGCGTGAATCTGCGGGCGAGATGCTGATTTGCTTGACGCAAGATTAACAGTTGGTGACGCAATCAGGATTGCCCGCAAGCGCCCTTTTCAGGCCGTATGCCGCAATATGATTGCGCCGGTATGCTATGATGCGCTCTATCATGTCTCAGAGTGATCTGGATGCCATTGACCGGCAGATTCTGGGGATCCTGCAACGGGACGCCCGCATTCCGAACACGGAACTCGCGGACGAGATTGGCCTGACCCCCGCCCCCACCCTGCGCCGCGTGCGCCGCCTGGAGGAGGAGGGCGTCATCCAGCGGTACGTGGCACTGCTTGACCCGAAAACCGTTGGCCGCGAACTGATGGTGATCGTGCGCGTCACGCTGGACAAGCAGACCAAGGCGGGCTTCGAGGAATTCGCGAAGAAGATGCAGGAACGACCCGAGGTGCTCGAATGCTTCCTGTGCCTGGGCGACATCGACTACCTGCTGAAGGTGTCCGTGCCGGATCTGGACGCGTACCAGCACTTCCTGGTGAACACCCTGGCCGCCATTCCCGGCGTGCGCAACACCGCCAGCACCATCGTGGTGAAGCAGGAGAAGTACACGACCAGCCTCCCACTGGAGTGACGCGGCCTGCTGGGGCGGCACCAGGCCCACGCCCAGCGGACGCTCGCCGGGACCTCTCATGGACGCTGTGGGACACTGATGCATGTCCCGACGTGCCCTGATCACCGCTTCCGTCCTGCTGGGTGCCGCCCTGGTCGCCTGCGCGCCCGCCGCCACTACCGCCCCGGCCACCACCACGCCGGCTGGTACAGCTCCGGCCACCACGGCCCCGGCGCCCGTCACCGCGCCGGTCTCCCCCAATCCTGCGGCGCCCGCGCCCGCCCCGGTGCTGAGCTTCCAGGCGATGCCGGAACTCACGCAGGCTCCGGTGCGCTCGTTCAGCAGCCCGCCCGCGCAGATCATCGACCCGAACAAACGCTACCGCGCCGTCCTGAAGACCAGTCAGGGCGACGTGACGCTCGACCTGTACCCGAAGGTCGCGCCGGTCGCCGTGAACAACTTCGTGTTCCTCGCGCTGAATCACTTCTACGACGGGACGCGCTTTCACCGCGTGATTGACGGCTTCATGGCGCAGGGCGGCGACCCCCTGAGCGCCGATCCCGCGCAGCAGGCGAACTGGGGCACGGGCGGCCCCGGGTACCAGTTCAGCGCGGAACTCGTCAGCGGCGTCCGCTTCGATAAAGCCGGGGTGCTGGGCATGGCCCGCTCGCAGAGCCTCAGTTCGCAGGGCAGCCAGTTCTTCATCACGGTCGCGCCTGCGGACTTCCTCAGCGGGAACTACACGGTGTTCGGGCAGGTCATCAGCGGGCAGGACGTCCTGAACCGCCTGCAACGCAACTACACGGGCAGCGGCCCCATTGCCGGTGCGGGCGCCGATACGCTGCTGGGCGTGCAGATCCTTCAGGAGCAGTAAGCGGGTCCGCGCAGGCCAGTTTCAGGGGTTTGTTCCGGCGCGGCCTCTCCTCTCTCCCCTGAGGCCGAGCTCGCCTGCGCATCACCAAAGATTTCCTTTCCCCGGCGCGGCGCGCGTGCCCCTAGACTGTGGGCATGCGTGTTCGCCGTCTGATTCCTGTTGCGTTGGCTGCTGGCGCGGCCCTGTACCTGCGGGGCGTGTACCGCTACCGTGACCCGGTGCGCCTCCCGAAGGTGGGGGCGGGTGAGGTCCTGAGTGCCGCTGACGGCGTGGTGGGGTTCGTGCGGCGGGTACAGGATTGTCGGACGGACGGGCTGGACATGCCGGCGCTGCTGGGCACGCCGGGCGCGGCGGACGGCTGGCTGATCGGGGTGACGGTCGGGCCGCTGGACGTGCATTACGTGTTCCAGCCGGTGTCGGGCGCGGTGTCGTACGCGACGCACGTGGGCGCGCGGGTGAACGTGCCGCTGCTGGACGCCGCGGGCACGCTGAGTGCCCTGACAGGCCGCGCGGTGGACGCCTTGGTGTCGCGCGGGGCGCTGGAGAACGAGCGGCAGGCCGCCGTGATCTCCACCCCGGCGGGCGACGTGACGGTGACGCTGGTGGCGGGCCGCGCGGGCCTGAACGGCACGTCTTTCACGCGGGAGGGCGACGAGGTGCGCGCCGGGTACAAGGCCGCGTTCCTGCAGGAGGGTGGGCTGGTGCTCTTGCACGTGCCGCTGGCGTTCACACCCGCCGTGAGCGTGGGCGACCGCGTGACGGGCGCGGAAACGGTGGTGGCGCGCAGCGGAGCGGGCGTGAACGCCTGAGCCGGGCACGCGGCGCCAGGGCCGCGGTCAGGTATGCTACGCGGTCTGCCCCGGGTGAACGGGGGCGTGTTAGGGGGGTGACGTGAAGACAGAATCGAATGCAGAGCGGTCAGAGCGGCACTCGCCGGAACGGGTCGCGGAGCGGCTGGTGGCGGACCGGAAGGTGCGCGCCGTGGCGCAGGCCGGAAGTTACGGCACGGAATTTCAGTGGTCGGGCAGCGTGCCGACGTTCGTGACCTTTGAGCGGGGCGTGCTGAGCGCCCACGCGGACGCGCGGGCGGGCGTGTCGGTCGAGCACTTCCCGTTCGAGAAGCTGGAGGCGTGGCGGGACTGGGACGTGGCCCGCGCGGAGGCGCCCCTGGCGCTGCTGGCCACCAGCCGGGTGCTGTACGACCCGACCGGGCACTACGGGCGCATCCAGCGGACGCTGTGGAATCTCAGCGCGTCGCAGCGGGCCGCGCACCGCGCGGAGCTGCTGCTGAACGCGCAGGACGCGCTGACGGCCGCCCGCTCGGCGCACACGGGGGCCGGGCACGGCGTGCAGGAGCAGCTGCTGGCCCTCGCGGACGCCCGCGAGATCGCACTGACGCTGCTGTACCCGGCGCTGCTGACGTGGCTGCACCTATGGCCGGAGTTCGAGATCCGCCTGCCGCACGCGTGGCGCGCCTCGGCCGGGCTGCGCTTCCCGAAGGCGGTGTATCACCTCGAGAGTCTGTACGCGTTCGGCGGGGAGCCGGAGGCGCGGCGGGTGCTGCTTGCCACGCGCGGCCTGGGCCTCGTGGAGCAGGAGCGGCGCGCGCGGGCGGCGTTCCAGGTCGGGTATTACGACGGCGCGGTGCGCTACCTGCGGGACGAGACGGCCCGCACGCACCGCGAGGACCTCCAGCGGTGGCTGAACCTCACGCCCGCACGGCGCGAGAAACTTGGCACGCTGATGGGCGTCACGCGCTCCCCGCTGGGGCCAGCGGCGCTGCACATCGTGCAGGAGCTGCTGGAGGCCGTACGCGAAGGCGAGTAGAGATGCGAGCGTAGACCCGGCAGCTCCCCACGAATGAAAGGAGCGAGCCGATCACTGGCTCGCTCCTTTCATTCGTTCTGGTTTACGCGCTGGCCGTCTCACTGTCGAGAACGTTGTTCGTCCGGACGGTGATGGTGCGTTTCTGGGCGGCTTCGCTGCGGGGCACCTTGATGGTCAGGGTGCCGTGTTGCAGGTCGGCTTCCACTTTGGTGAGGTCGTACTTGGCGGGCACGCTGAAGGTGCGGGCCAGGGTGCCGTGGGCGCGTTCGACGCGGTGGGCGGTGCGGCCTTCGCGGCGGTCGTAGGTGCGGGTGGCCTGGACGGTCAGCGTCTGGTTCTCCGCTTCAATCTGCACCTGGTCGGGGGTCACGCCGGGCAGGTCCAGGGTGAGTTCCAGGCCCTGGTCGTCCTCGTGCACATCAACGGGCGGGGCGAAGCGGGCGGGCGCAGCAGCCTGGCCGAACGCGCGGTCCATGCGCTGGGTCAGTTCCTCAATTTCACGGAAGGGATCGAATCGCATCATTTGAGTACCTCCTGAGACTGGAAGCGCGCCGCACCCTCATTCATAAATCTGAGTGCCTTGCGCTCAACTATCAACATAGTAAAACCTGCGCGCCATATTGTCAAGTTTAGTGCGCCTCAAACTCCCGCATTCGGTCGGACGGGCGGCATGACAGGCCCGGGCGCGGCGGTGTACACTCCACAGGGCCCGCGCCCCGGCGCGCCCTACAACCCCACACCCCGTCCCTTTCCCGGCAGTCCCGTGAGGCTGCACCCGCCCCGTGAGGCAGGAGAAGGAGCACCATGACCCACCCAACCCCGACCCGTCAGCCCGCGCTGCACGGCCTTTTTTTTATGGCCCCCACCGGAGCAAGAGCGTGACGCCTAAAGCCACGATCCTCACCGCCGACGAGGTCCGCCGCGCCCTGACCCGCATCGCGCACGAGATCATCGAACGCAACAAGGGCGCCGAGAACCTCGCCCTGATCGGCGTGCACACCCGCGGCATCCCCCTGGCCCGCCGCCTCGCCGAGAAACTCAGCACCCTCGAAGGCGTGGACGTCCCCACCGGCATGCTGGACATCACCCTGTACCGCGACGACCTCAGCGAGGTCGCCCAGCAGCCCATCATCCGCGAGACGCAGGTGCCCTTTGACCTGCGCGACCGCCGCGTGATCCTCGTGGACGACGTGCTGTACACCGGCCGCACCGTCCGCGCCGCGCTGGACGCCCTGATCGACCTCGGCCGCCCCGCGGGGATCCAGCTGGCCGTCCTCGTGGACCGCGGGCACCGCGAACTGCCGATCCGCGCGGACTACGTGGGCAAGAACCTGCCCACCGCCGCCAGCGAAGTCGTGAAGGTCAAGTTGCAGGAAACCGACGACGTGGACAGCGTCGAACTGTGGGACATGGAGGCGCTGCGATGAACGCCCCCACCAGCATGGGCGCCCGCCCACCCCACCTCCTGGACTTCCAGGACTGGACGCCCGAACGCCTGGGCGCCATCCTCGACAACGCCGACACCATGCTCCAGGTGCTTGACCGGCCCGTAAAGAAGGTCCCGGCCCTCCAGGGCCTGACGGTCTGCAACGCGTTCTTTGAGAACAGCACCCGCACCCGCACCAGCTTCGAACTGGCCGCCCGGCGCATGAGCGCCGACGTCCTCACGTTCGCCGCCGGGGCCAGCAGCGTCAGCAAGGGCGAGAGCCTGCGTGACACGCTGGAAGTCCTGACCTCCTACAAGGTCGACGCGTACATCGTGCGCCACCACGCCGCCGGCGCCGCGCATCTGGTGGCCCGCTACAGCGGCAAGCCCGTCATCAACGCCGGGGACGGCCGCCGCGCCCACCCCACCCAGGCGCTGCTCGACGCGTACACCATCCGTCAGGAATATGGCAGCCTAGAAGGCAAGAAGGTCGCCATTCTGGGTGACGTCCGCCACAGCCGCGTGGCGCGCAGCAACGCCGAACTGCTGCCCAAACTGGGCGCGCAGGTCGTCCTGTGCGGCCCCGCCACCCTCCTCCCCCCCGGCCTCGCCCACATGCCGGGCGTGACCCTCACCACGGACCCCAAGGAAGCCGTGCGCGGCGCCCACGCCGTCATGGCACTGCGCCTCCAGCGCGAACGCATGGGAGGCGGGTTCCTCGGCAGCCTCCAGGAATACGCCAACACCTACCAGGTGAACGACACCCTGCTGAAAGACGCCGAGAGCGGCGCCATCGTCCTGCACCCCGGCCCAATGAACCGCGACCTGGAAATCAGCAGCGACGCCGCCGACGGCCCTCAGAGCCGCATCCTGAAACAGGTCGAGAACGGACAGGCCATCCGCATGAGCGTCCTCTACCACCTGCTCGTCGGACGGAACTGAGCATGTCGGAGGTCGAGGCCACTGTGCATCAGGCTCTCGACCTCTGGCTGCAAGCGGAACGGACTTCACTCAGGGAGGCGGCACAACAACTCGGCCTCAGGTACCAGACGGCACGGACCGGTTCAGCGCCTGAAGCAGTTGTGGTGGAAGAACGGCAGGAGTGGGTGACGCTGCTCGTGAACGCCCAGCCCATCCCCGAACTGTTCACCCTGGAAGAGGCCCAACGTCTCGGCGAGGCCAGCGCAGCCGAAGTTGATCTGCTGTGCGGATTGATCGAGACCACTCACGGACCACCAGGACAGGAAAACACTACGCTCGACTGGTGGGAGAACGCCGAGCCCTGCTGGCAGCACGAACTGATCTGGCTGGGCCAACGGTACGCCCTGACTCTTCGCCATCACGTAAGTGGACTGGAACAGACGCACTCCCTGAGCTTCAAGGTCGAGAACCTCGCCACAGGACATACGGAGGACACATGATCACGATTACGAACATCAAGCGCGTCGGGTCGGAGAAGACCGAGAGCGTCACCATTGAGGGCGGCCTGATCAAGGGCTGGAACCTGCCGGAAGAAGGTCAGGTCATCGACGGGCAGGGCGGCACGGTCGCGCCCGCGCTGATCGAGCTGCACGCGCACCTGCGCGAGCCGGGGCAGACGGAGAAGGAGGACCTCGCCAGCGGTCTGGCGGCGGCGGCGGCCGGTGGGTACGGCACGGTAGTGAGCATGCCGAACACCAGCCCTGTTGTGGACGATCCGGCGATCGTGCGCAGCCTGATTGAGAAGGCGTCGGGCCTGGGCTTCGCGCGTCTGCGTCCGGCGGCAGCGCTGACAAAGGGGCAGAAGGGTGAGGAGCTGGCCGAACTGACCTACCTGAAAGAGGCGGGCGCGGCGATGTTCACGGACGACGGGCGCACGAACGAGAAC
Organism: Deinococcus radiotolerans; assembly: GCF_014647435.1. NCBI lineage: Bacteria > Thermotogati > Deinococcota > Deinococci > Deinococcales > Deinococcaceae > Deinococcus > Deinococcus radiotolerans. The sequence goes on from NZ_BMPE01000008.1 coordinate 14,696, forward strand.
GCCCGCACGCTGCGCCTGGGGCTGGAGACGGCTGGGAGCCTGGGCATGGTGATCAGCGTGCACGCCGAGGACGCCAGCCTGCGCGCGGACGGCGTGATGAACGAGGGGCCGGTCAGCGAGTCGCTGGGCCTGCCCGGGAACCCGGCAGCGGCGGAGGCGGCGCGCGTGGCGCGGGATATCGAGATCGTAGCGGGCCTGCACGCGCAGGGCGTCCCGGCGCGGCTGCATATCCAGCACCTGAGCACGGCGCGCGCCCTGGATCTGGTGCGCGCCGCGAAGGCGCAGGGCCTGCCAGTGACGTGTGAGGTCTGCCCGCACCACCTGACCCTGACGGACGAGGCGCTGCGTTCTTTTGACGCGATCTACAAGGTCGCGCCGCCCCTGCGCACGCAGGTGGACGCCGATCACCTGCTGGAGGGGCTGCGGGACGGCAGCGTGGACTGCCTCGCCACGGATCACGCGCCGCACACCCGCGCGGAGAAGGAACGAGACCTGCTGGACGCACCCAGCGGCATCGCGTACATCGAACTGGCGTTCCCGCTGATGTACACCCGCTTCGGTGAGACGCTGGGCCTGGAGCGCATCCTGGACCTGATGACGGCCGCACCGGCGCGCGTGATGGGCTGGGAGGCACCCACCCTGGACGCGGGCGCGAAGGCTGATCTGGTCATCCTCGACCTGAGCACCGAACGCCCCGTGAACCCCGCCGAGTTCAAGAGCAAGGCGAAGTTCACGCCCTGGGCGGGCGAGACCCTGAAGGGCTGGCCGGTGCTGACCGTCGTGGACGGGAAAGTCGCGTACCAGCGGTAAGAGGTGACAGGAGGAGGGGCGCTGGGGCGACCACCCGGCGCCCCCTTTCCGTTTACCGGTCGAGCCGGAAGATCCGCAGGTCGTCGTGCTCCTCTCCCTGGATCAGGTCCGTGAGGAGGCGGGCGGCCTGCACGCTGTACGTGATGCCGTTCCCCCCGTAGCCGAGGGCGAACAGCAGTCGGTCGCCCTTCTCCCGGGGGCCGATGTACGCCAGACCATCTTTCGTCTCGCCGAAGGTGCCGGCCCAGGCGAAGGCTGTTTCCGGGTGGAGGTGCGGGAGAAGCTTGCCGAGTTTGCGTTCGAGTCGTTTCTGCTTGGCGGGCAGGGCGCGTTCGCGGCGGGCTGGGCTGTGGTGGTTGTCGTCCTCGCCGCCGATGACGACGCGGCCGTCCTGGGTGGTGCGGGCGTACAGGTACGGGCGGGCCGTCTCCCAGATGAGGCAGCCGGTGGGCCACAGTTCCCCGTCGGTTTCTGCGATGGGTTCGGTCGCCAGGGCGTAGGAGTTCTTCAGCTGCGCGAGGCGCCTGCCGAGGAACTTCTCGGCCTCGTACCCGGTGGCGACGATGACCCAGCGGGCCTGGATCTTCGCGTTCCGGTCAGTGTGCGCCGTGAAGTCGCCTCCGTGCCTATCTCTGGGCTCGTCCAGGCGGGTGACTTCCGTGCGGTCGTACACCCGCGCGCCCCGGGACTGCGCCCGCTGAAGCAGGTGCTGCGCGAGGCGGTACGGGTCGACCTCCGCGCCGTCTCTGCTGAACAGTGCGGCAGGTGCAGTGATCCCGAAGCGGGCCTTCAGGTTGCGGGCGTCCAGATGTTCGACATTCAGGCCGGCGCGGGTGCGGGCGGCGTGCTCCTGCGCGAGCATGCGGGCGTCGCGGCGGTTGCTGGCGTAGTACAGGCTGCCCCGCTCGCGGAACCCGCAGTCGTCGGGCAGCTCGGCGGTCAGGTCGCGCACCATGTCGATGGCCTCGCGGCACAGGTGGTAGGCGCGTTCCGCGTCGGCCTGCCCGGTCATGGGAATCAGGTCCACGAGGTTCGTGTCGATCTCGTACTGGAGGAGGGCGGTGCTGGCGCTGGTGCTGCCGAACGCGGCGTCGCGCAGGTCGGTCACGACGACATTCAGCCCGGCGGCGGTCAGCTGATCGGCCATCAGGGCACCTGTGATGCCCGCCCCGATGACAAGCACGTCGGCGCGCTCGTCGCCGCTCAGGGGCGGGTAGGTGTGCATGAGGCCGTTGGTGAGGGGCCAGAAGGCGCGTCCGCTACGGAGATCCATGGGCTGACTGTAGAAAGTCCGGCGGCTGGGCAGGTGGGCGCGCGGCTACGGTTTCCGGCGGGCGAACGTTCAGGTTTCGTTGTGGGACGCGAATCTACTTCTGGGGCAGTTGTGGTTTCGTACCCCGGAACGCGTCCGCGCTGGTCTGGGTGGGGAGGCGCACGACCTGCCCGGTGCGGGCACTCTCGTACAGGGCGTCCATGATGACGTGGTCCTGCACGCCCTCCTCACCGGGCGTCCACGGGGTATCGCCGCTGCGGATGCACTGCGCGAAGTGGTCGAATTCCAGCGTGAACTGGTCGTACTCGGGGAATGTGGGTTCGTGGGTGCCGCCCTCGCTGCTGACCTGTACCTTCAGGCCGTCGTAGGGGAAGGCGGGTTCCATGTTCAGGCTGCCCTTCTCGCCCATGGCGCGCAGGGAGGTGGTCTTGAACGCCGCGTAACTCGTCTGAAGGGTGGCGCTGACGCCGCCGGGGAAGCCCAGCAGGGCACTCATGGAGGCCTCGACCTCGCGGAATCGCGGGTTGCCGTCGGGCTGATGCTGCGTGGCGAACACCCACTCGGGTTCCTGCCCCGTGATGAAACGCAGGGTGTTCAGGCTGTAGATACCCACGTCCGGCAGCGGCCCGCCGCCCGCTAGCTCGCGTTTCAGGCGCCACGCCTCTGGGTCGTCCTCGACCTGCGCGTGGATGGAGTGCAGCAGCCGCACCTCGCCCAGCGTGCCGCCCTGCACGGCGGCCCTGGCCGCCCAGTGTTCCGGGGTGTACTGGCAGCGGTACGCGGTCATCAGGAGCACCCCGGCCTCTTTGCAGGCGTCCACGATGGCCTGGGCGTCCTCGGCGTTCACGCCCAGCGGTTTCTCGCACAGGACGTGCTTGCCCAGGCGGGCGGCGCGGGTGGCGTACTCGCGGTGCAGGCTGTTCGGCGTGACGATGTACACCGCCTGCACGTCGTCGCGGCCCGCCAGTTCGTCGAACTCCTCGTAGGTGTAGGCGTCCTGCTCGGTCAGGCCCAGGGCGCGCGCGAAACCCTGCGCCTTGTCCGCCTCGCCGCTGACGAGCGCGGCGACGTACGCGTGCTTGCTGGTGCAGGCGGCGGGAATGAGCTCCTCGGCGGTCAGCTTGCCGATGCCGACCAGGGCGAACCCCACGCGCTCACGCTGCGCTTCGGGCGCTTTGATGTCCGGTTTCAGGGGCATGGGCCTTACCGTAGCCGCGCGGCGCGGCGTCCGGATGGGGCGGCACTTCAGGGCTTCTTCAGCGGCGCGTCAGGGGGCCGTGAAGTCCGCTGCGATCTGACCGTCCCCGGCGGCCCGCGCGGCGTACAGCAGCTGCTGGGCGCGTTCAAGCATGTCGTCCGGGTGGGCGCAGGCGGTGTCGGTGCACAGGCCGACGCTCAGGGTGACCTGCGGGTGGGGCAGGTGCGGGAAGCGCAGGGCGCCGGCACTGGCGCGCAGGCGGCTGCACAGGAGCAGCGCGCCGTCCGGGCTGGTCTGCGGGAGCAGCAGCGCGAGGCGGTGGTCATCCAGGCGGGCCAGCACGTCCAGCTGGCGGACCTGTCGGCGCAGGTGGCCGCTGATCTCGCGCAGAACGTCGTCCGTGGCGGCGTGAGCGGTGGCGTCCGGCCGCAACGGGCCGAGGTCCAGCACCGCCACGGCGAGCGGCTGGTGCTGCCGCCGCGCGCACTCGAATTCCCCGTTCAGGCGCTGCTCCAGGAAGCGGCGGTTGAACAGGCCGGTCAGGGGGTCAAGGTTGGCCTGCTGCGCGAGCTGCTGCTGGCTGCGCAGGAGGTCCAGGGTCCAGGCGGGCGTGTCCGGGCCGCTCAGCGTGCCGGAGGCGAGGCTCAGCTGCTCGATTAGGTCACGTTGCGCGGCGGCCACCTGACGACTCCGCTCGGTTTCATGCTCGATGAGCCGCACGGCGCTGCGGCGCTCGGCCGCGGCGCGGCTGATGGCGACCGTGAGCCGCAGGTGCTCGCGCAGATGACGCAGCGCGCCGCTCAGGTCCCCGGTCTGCTCGTGCAGGTCGCTCAGGTGTTGGTGCGCTTCGCTGGCGATGCGGTCCGCGCTGATCCGCCCGGCAAGGTTCAGGGCGCGGCGCAGGGCGTCCCCGGCCTGCGCGTGGTCATGCAGGCGCAGCAGGGTCTCGCCGCGGCGCAGGTGCAGGCGCGCTTGCAGGTAGAAGTCCCCCATGCGGTTCACGAGCTCCAGCGCGCGGGCGTAGGCGCCCAGGGCGTCCGGCCACTGCCCGGACTGGTGGTGCATGTGGCCCAGCTCGGCGTGCACCTCGACCAAGTTGTCCAGGTCACTGGCTGCCTGGGCGAGCTCCCCGGCGCGGCTCAGGTGTTCCCGCGCCTGCGGGAACTGCCCCAGTCGGCTGTGCAGGATGCCCAGGTTCGTCAGGGCCACGATCTCGTTGTACGGGCTGCCGTGCACGCGCGCCAGGTGCAGCGCCTCGGTCTGGTACGACAGGGCCTCCTCATGCCGGTCCATGTCCATGGCGACGTTCCCGACATTGTTCGTCGCGGAGATCCGCACGACCGTGTTCCCCGCCCCGGTCGCCAGGCGCAGCGCCCGCAGGCTGTAGTTCATGGCGGCCGTGTGGTCCTCCAGGCGCTGGTAGACCACGCCGAGGTTGTTCAGGCACGCGCTGAGGAACCAGTCGTTGCTGCGGCGCTCGAAGAGTGTCTGCGCGGCAAAATGCGCTTCAAGGGCCTGCGGCAGTTCACCCAGGTTCGAGCGGACGGTCCCCAGCCCCATCCAGCTGCGCGCCAGACCCAGCTCGTCCCCGGCCGCCTCGTGCAGCGTGATGGCGCGCTGCAGCGTGGCCCGCGCCGCATCGTAGTGACCGAGCCTGGACTGGCCCCGCCCGAGTTCCAGCGTGGCGCGGGCCAGGGCGCCCGGGTCGTTCAGGCGCCCGGCCAGGGCGGCCGCGTCACGTGCGCGGCGAACCGCGTCGGCCGGGTTCTTGTCCCACAGTTCCGCCGCGAGATCCAGCAGCACCCGCAGGCGCGTCTGACCGCGCGCGCCGCACAGGTGACGTTCCAGCTGCTCAACGGTGGACATAGCGCAGTCTAGTGGCCACGTCCGCGCGCCGTCCTGCATGCCCGCACGGTGAAGTACGATACCGGCAGGGTGAACACAGCGATTCAGTCAGCGGAACGGGGCGCGCACGGGACGGACGTGCCGACCCTGGAGCGCCCGCTGTACCTGCTGACGTTCTTCACGCCGCGCCAGCCGGAGTGGACGCTGGCGAAACTCGCGCGGGCCAGTGGCCTGCCCAAGGCCAGCTGCCTGCGCGCGCTGCGCGTCCTGGAGAAGTACGAACTGCTGCGCCGCGACGGAGACGGGTACCGGCTGGGCAGCGGCTTCATTGCCATGAAAGCGCACGTGCAGGTGCACGCCCCGCCACTGAACGTCGCGCTGGCCCACATGGAACACCTGCGTGAGCAGACGGGCCTGGCCGTGGCGTGGGCCGTGCTGGACGGTCAGGACACCCTGTACACCGAGGTGCTGCCCACCCCTGGGGGCCCGCTGAGTCCTGGCGAGCGGCGGGACGTGCTGAGTGACGCGTCGGGGCGGCTGCTGCTGGCCTTCGGGACGCTGTCCCTGCGGGAGCGGCTGCTGGGGCAGGCGGGCGCAGGGCGCGCCACGCTGGACACGCTGGATCAGGTGACGCGCCGCGCGTGGCTGTCCCCACCGCGCCGCGAGGACGTGGCGAGCGGGTGGCCGCAGGTGGCCGCGCCGGTCTTCCGCGCCGGAGGCACGCTGGTCGCGGCGCTGAGCGTGTCCTGGCCGGACTGGCCCGAGTGGCCGCTCACGGCCGAGGCGCTGCGGGCCCTGTCGGACACGGCGCGCCGCGTGTCGCATGACATGGGCTACCTGCGCCCCTGGGCAGGTGACGCCGCGTTCTTCTTGGACGTCGCAACGAAATTACCGGACTGAGCACCGGGACGACCGTCGGAACTGGAAGCACGGAACAGGGGGCCTGCGCCCTGGATTGGCAGGCCCCCTGACTCCGGCTGGAAACGTGTGGGTCAGCGGTTCTCGACGAGGGTGTACGCGCCGCTGCCGCTGTAGGCGTAGATCTGCCAGCGGTAGTAGCCGCTGGCGGCCACATAGGTGATGTTCTCGGTGCTGGTGCTGCCCTCGGCAGCGGCCACGTCCGCCCAGACGCTGCCGTTCCACTTCTGGAGGTACAGGTCGAAGTCAGTCCCGCTGGCGCCGGTCAGGGCGCCCTTCAGGGTGCCGCCCGCGTACTGGAAGTACCCGGAGGTTTTCGGCTCGTAGGCGCTGTACCCGGCGTTCACGCTGCCCTGGTAGGTGGTGCCGGGCGTGGGCGTCGGCGTGGGGGTGGTGCTGCCCGTGCCCACGTACAGGAGTTTGTCGGGGCTGCCATTCAGGTTGGTCAGCTTGCCGGTGGTGGCCGCGTTCAGCAGGGCGGTCTTGATCTGATCCGGGGTGTAGCTGGGATTGGCGGCCAGGACTAGGGCGGCGGCGCCCGCGACGTGCGGAGTGGCCATGCTCGTGCCGTTCCAGGTGGCGCTGCTGATCGCCGTGTCACTGGTGTTGACGGTACTGGTGATGCCCGTCCCGGGTGCAGAGATGTCCACGCACGTGCCGTAGTTGCTGCCCAGGGGGCTGCCGGAAGCGGTGTAACCCCAGTCGTTGGGGTCGGCGCGGCGGTCGGTCTTGGTGGTCGCGCCGACCGTGAACGCCCCGGCGGCGCTGGCCGGGGAGACGTTGCAGGCGTTCTGGTTCTCGTTTCCGGCCGCGATGGCCATGAACAGGCCTTTGCTGTTGGCGTTGGTCACGGCGTCATTCTCGGCCTGGTCCACGCCGCCGCCGAGGCTCAGGTTGGCGATGGCGGTGCCGCTGCCCTTGTTGTTCAGGGCCCAGTTGATCCCGGCGATGATGCCGCTGTTCGAGCCGCGTCCGTCGCAGCCCAGGACCTTCACGGCGATCAATTTCACGCCCTTGGCGACGCCGTAGGTGGTGCTGCCGACCGTGCCAGCCACGTGAGTGCCGTGTCCGCCGCAGTCGGTGTTGTTCCCGTCGCCGGTCTGGTTGCTGCCCCACACGGCGCGGCCCCCGAATTCCTGGTGGGTGACGCGGATGCCGGTGTCGATGATGTAGACCTTCACGCCGCTGGCGGTGGTGCTGTAGGTGTAGCTGCCGTCCAGGGGGAGGTTGCGCTGGTCGGTGCGGTCCAGGCCCCACACGGCGCCGGACTGGGTGGCGGTAGCGCGCGACATGCTGTCCTGCTGGATGTACTTGACGCGCGGGTCACCCTGGAGTTTCGCGACGTTCTGCGCGCTGAGCTTCGCGGCGAAGCCGTTCAGGGCCTGGTCGTAGACGTTCAGGACCGTCACGCCCTGTGGGTTGAGGCCGAGCGCCTGAATGAGGCCGCCGCCCTGACTGGCGAGGCTGCTGGCGGCGGCGCCGTTCATGACGACGATGTACTGGCCGGGAATGGCGTCTGGGTTGCTGGTGCCCAGCAGGGGCGCCTGGGTGTGGGTGCGGGCCGCGCCTTCGGTGGTGGGCAGGCCCGACTGTGGGGTGGCGGCCTGTTGACCGCAGGCGGCAAGGAGGCAGGTGAGGGTGATGGCGGCGAGGGTGGAGCGTGCGTGCATGCGGTTCCTCCTGGGCACCCCTGCGGTGTGCGCCATGGGGTGGCCTGCCCGGTGGGCGGCTGAGCTGACATTGAGCAGACCATTCAGTTCTAGTCGTTCCGTTGAGTGAACCGTTTTGGTTATCTATACAATTTGTTTACCACGGTATGGACCTTCATTTCCCTCGATCACCGTGACCCACCGGCCCGGAACGCACAGTCACGCCGGAAGCTGCTTTCGCCAGACACCTGATGGCTACCGGCGCGCGCAGCCTCTGATCATCAGTCCCCTGCCCAAATGCTCTCCCAGACACTCTCCTCCGCTCCACCCAGCCCCACAACAGACGAGGGAGGGAAGCAGCTGCTTCCCTCCCTGACCGCTGCGCCTCAGAACCAGCGGCGCCGACTGGACTTCCCGACTGCTTTCTGCGCGCCGCTGAGCAGCGAATCAATCAGCCGGTCACGTTTACGGGCGCGGGTGTACTTGCCACGTTTCTTCTGACCGTTGCGGGCCGCCACGATCAGCTCCAGCACGACGGGAGCAGCGGCCAGGATGAGGCCCATCTTGCCGGACTTACTGTTCTTGCGGGTGCGCGTCTTCATGCCCCCAGTACGACATACGGGGCAGGAAAGTTGCTGAAGGCCAGCTCAGGTTCCTTCAGGTTCGGCTGCGGCCCGCCCGGAACCTCCGGCGGCACTCCGGGGGTCCGGAATGACCTGAAGGCGGGTGCCCTCCTGCGTGGTCAGGCAGCCCGGCGTGACACGTCCACGAAATCGGGATGAGGTGGGGCGCGGCGGACGCCCGCGCGCGGGAGGCGCTAGGCTGGGGCATGACCGCAACTGGTGACCGGGTGGAGGAACTTCGTGAGCAGCTCGTGGCGTGGCGGCGGCACCTGCACATGAACCCCGAGGTGGGCTTCGAGGAGCACGCGACCGCCGCGTACATCGAAGCGCAGCTGCGCGCCATGCCGGGCCTGAGCGTCTCGCGGCCCACCGCGACCAGCGTGCTGGCCGTCCTGAAGGGCGGGCAGCCGGGCCGGACGGTGCTGCTGCGCGCCGACATTGACGCGCTGCCCATCCACGAGGAGAACACCTTCGAGTTCGCCTCGCAGAAGCCCGGCGTGATGCACGCGTGCGGGCACGACGGGCACACCGCGATCCTGCTGGGCGTGGCGAAACTGCTCGCCGGGGACGCGGCGCGCGTGCCCGGCGAGATCCGCATGATCTTCCAGCACGCCGAGGAGATTGGGCCCGGCGGCGCAGAGGAACTGGTCATGAACACCCCGCTGATGGACGGCGTGGACGTCGTCACGGGCCTGCACCTGAACAGCCAGCTGCCCGCCGGGGTGGTGGCCGTGAAGCCCGGCGCGTTCATGGCGGCGCCCGACACGATCGAGCTGACCATTCGCGGTAGGGGCGGGCACGGCGCGCACCCCGAGGAGACCGTGGATCCCATTGCGGTGGGCGCGCAGGTCGTCACGAACCTCCAGCATGTCGTGAGCCGCATGGTGGCCGCGCAGGACGCGCTGGTGGTCAGCATCACGAAATTCTCGAGCGGCACCACGCACAACGTCATTCCCGACACGGCGGAACTGATGGGCACGGTCCGCACCTTCGACCCGGCGCTGCGCGAGCGGGCGCCGCAGCTGATTGAGCGGGTGGTCCGGGGCCTGTGCGACGCGCACGGCGCCACGTACGACCTGCGCTACGAGTTCGGGTACCGTCCGCTGATCAACACGGACTGGGTGGCCGCGCAGCTGAAAGCCGTGGCGCTGGACGAGGTGGGCGAGGACCGTTTCCGCGACGCGAAACCCACCATGGGCGGCGAGGATTTCAGCGCGTACCTGGAGAAGGCGCCCGGGGCGTACTTCAACGTCGGTTCGGGCAGCGATGAGGCCGACAGCCGCTGGCCGCACCACCACCCGCGCTTCACGATCGATGAGACCAGCCTGGAGACCGGCGTGCGGATGCTGAGCGCCGCCGCGCTGCGCCTCGCCCAGCCGGAGTAACGCCGTGCTGCTGCCCGAGGCGGTCGCCAAGCAGATCATCGCCGATCACCAGCGCCGACCGCGTCACATCGGGGCGCTGGACGGCGTGGATGGGGTCACGTTGGACAACCCGGGCTGCGGGGATCAGGTGACCGTCTGGGCCGACGTGCGGGAGGGCCGACTGACCGGCCTGACCTTCACCGGGAAGGGCTGCGCGATCAGTCAGAGCAGCGCCAGCCTGATGACGGTCGCGCTGACCGGGAAGACCCTGGCAGAGACCCGCGCACTGGCCGGGCAGTTCCAGGCGATGATCCTAGGCGAGGCCGAGGGTCCAGCCGACCTGGGGGACCTGCTGGCCCTGGCGGGCGTCAGCCGCCTGCACGCGCGGCGCAAGTGCGCGCTGCTCGCGTGGCGGGCGTTGGAGCAGGCGCTGCCGCGCGCCGACTGAGGTTCGCCGCGGGGCTCAGGTCAGGTCGGGGGACGGGCCGAGGCTGGGCCGGGGCGTGACCACCCGGCAGAACACGTCCAGCAGGTCCGGATCGAACTGCGTGCCGCGCCCGCCCCTGAGTACGGTCAGCGCCGCCTCGTGACTCATGGCGCGCTTGTAGGGCCGCTCGCTGGTCAGGGCGTCGTACACGTCGCACAGCGCGAACAGCCGGGCCAGCAGGGGTGTCTGCGTGCCCGCCAGGGCGTCCGGGTACCCGCCGCCGTCCCAGCGTTCGTGGTGATGGCGCACCACCTGCTGCGCGTCCGGATCCAGGAAGGGAATGCGGGCGACCAGGGCCGCGCCCAGCGGCGCGTGCCGCTCGACTACGCGCCGCTCCTCGGGCGTCAGGGCGCCCGGCTTGAGCAGCACCGCGTCCGGAATGCACAGCTTGCCGATGTCGTGCAGCGCCGCGCCGCGGCGCAGGGCCGTGAGCTGCGCGTCACTCAGGTGCAGCGCCTCACCCATGCGCCGCGCGAGGTCCTGCACGCGCTGCGTGTGCCCCTGCGTCTCGAAATCCCGCGCCTCAAGGGCCACGCCCAGCATGTTCAGCGCGGCGTCCAGCGTGATCTCCAGGTCCGTGACGTGCGCGCGGCCCTCCATGACCCGCGCGCCTACGCTGGCCAGCATCTGCGCCAGCGCCTCATCCGGCGCGCGGAACGGCCGGTGCTCATCCCGCAGCAGGCACAGCGCCCCCAGCGGGTCCCCGGTGCGGGACAGCAGCGGCACGACCATCAGCGCGCGCCGGTCCGGGTGACTCGTGGCCGGCCGGTACGCGCCGCGCGCATTCAGGATGTCATCCACGCGGATGACCCTCCCGGACGACAGGGCCCGCCACGCCATGCCCTCACCGCGCGCCAGGGTCGGCGCGGGCTCCTGCGGGTCCAGGAACACCCCGGCCTCCGCGGCGGGCACCAGCGCGTCCGTGTACGGGTCGTAGCGCAGCAGCAGCGTGTACGTGGTGCGCAGCAGGTCATGCGCGGTCTCGGCCAGGTGCGCGCCCAGCTGCTCATCCCCGGCGCGGCTCAGGTCACTGTGCAGGTGCGACAGCTGCTCCAGTTCCCGCCAGCGGTCCTGAAGTTGCAGCAGCGCCGCGATCTGCTGCGCGAACAGCTGCGCGTCCTGCATGACGCCCGGCAGGAACGCCTCCTCGCGCGTGTGCGAATCCAGGTTCAGGTGCGCGACCACCTCGCCGTCCAGCACCACCGGCACGCACAGGTTGCTGCGCAGCCGGTCCCGGTGCCCGGCGTCCCGCAGCAGCAGGCTGGCCCGGTCCCCGAGCACCTCGCCTTCCTCCACCCAGGCGCGCTGCATGGCGGTCATGTTCGCCACGCGCGGCCGGCCCTGCAACCACTCGGCCAGCGGACCGCCGTACCAGCGCAGTTGCACGGCCTCCGTGAACTCCAGGCCCAGCAGCTCCGGGTCGTAGCCGACCACCGCGCACATCCGGAAGCGGTTGCCCTCGCGGATGTTCAGGCTGGCGGCCTCCACGCCGTCCAGGGTGTCCACCGCGCTGCGCAGCACCAGCAGCCAGTCCGCGCCCGTCAGCGGGCGCCGCTGCGTCATGAGGCTCACGGTGGTCCGCTGCGCCTGCCACAGCGAGTGCCGCGGGCGGATCTCCGCCTGTGGGGCCGCAGGCGCGGGCGGACGCGGCGCGTTCGGGCTGAGGACCAGGCGGCTGCGGCCATTGGCTTTCGCCACGTACAGCGCCTCATCCGCCCGGTGGCGCAGCTCGCCCGGCTGCTCGCGCGGCAGGCGCGTGGCGAGCCCCGCCGAGAGGCTCAGGTTCGCCCACGGCACCTCCCCCCGGTCCGCGAGCCGCACCTGAATGCGCTCCACGACAGCGCGCGCCTCGGTCTCGCTGCCCAGGTCCAGCAGCAGCGCGAACTCCTCCCCGCTCAGGCGGTACGCGCCGTCCGGCACCTCATCCCGCAGCACCTGCGCGATGTACTGCAGCGCCCGGTCCCCCACGGCCGCCCCGTGGTTCTCGTTCAGCAGGCGGAACTGATCCACGTCCAGCAGCACCAGCTGCTGCCCCGGCTCCAGCCGCGCCAGGTGCTCATCGAACGCCTGCCGGTTGCCCAGGGACGTCAGCTCGTCGCGCCGCGACTGCTGGCGCGCCTCGAACGTCAGGCGCAGCAGGCGCAGCCGCGTGTGCAGCACCACCAGCGCCGCCAGCGTCGCCAGGCCGTGCATCCCCAGCATGCCCAGGTACAGCCACCACGCGATGGGCCGCGCGCCCGGCACCACGAACACCGCCAGGCCCACTCCCAGGTACGGCACGAACAGCAGCGGCCACGCCAGCGGCTGCAACTGGGTCAGGCGCAGCCGCGAGCGCAGCACACCCGCCAGCACCAGCACCGTCAGGGCGTTCGTGAGCGCCACCGCCCCACCCACCGGGGATTCCAGCAGGCGCCACGCCACCGGCGCCAGCGCCACCAGCGCCCCGGCCGCCACCCCGTACCGCATGGTGACCAGCGCCACCGGCACGTACCGCAGGTCCACCTTCAGGTCCCCCAGCGGCGCGCTGTACCACACCAGCAGCCCCGACGTGACGGCCGAAATCAGGATCCGGGCCGCGTGCAGCCACCACGCGCGACGCACCGGCCACTCACGATAGGAGAGGCTGAGCACGAACGTGCAGGTGAGCAGTAGGCAAAGATTCAGCAGCACAACGACCCCGACTGTCAACGAAGCGTAGCAGTCCCACCCTGACACCGCTCACACAGGACTCTGGCGTGAACGCTCACAGCATAAAAGCAGCGGGAGGGCCCGCGCGAGCCCCCCGCCCAGCACCGGGTGCGGTCAGCGGCCCCGGAGGGTGCCCTGCACGGCGCTCATGAACTCCGCGCGCGTGCGGGCGTCACTCTTGAACAGGCCGCGCATGGCGCTGGTCGTGGTGCTGCTGTTCTGCTTCTGCACGCCCCGCATCGCCATGCACAGGTGCACGCCCTCCATCATGACGGCCACGCCCTTGGGCGCCAGCAGGTCCTGCACGGCGTCCGCGACCTGCGTCGTGATGCGCTCCTGCACCTGCAGGCGCTGCGAGTACAGGTCCACGATCCGCGCGAACTTGCTCAGGCCCAGAATCTTCCCATCCGGGATGTACGCCACGTGCGCCCGCCCATAGAACGGCAGCATGTGGTGCTCGCACATCGAGTAGAACTCAATGTCCTTCACGATCACCATCTCGCTCCCCTCGGCGGCGAACACGCCCTCACCCACCGCGTCCTCCAGGGTGCGCCCGTACCCGGCGGTCAGGAACCCCCAGGCTTTCGCCACGCGGTGCGGCGTTCTCACGAGCCCCTCGCGGTCCGGGTCCTCCCCGACCGCGCCCAGCCACTCGCGCGTCAGGGCGCTCAGGCCCGGCACTTCCCCCTGATCATCGGGGCGTTTCACTGATTCGGTCGTCAACGTCCTCACTCCTTTCCCGGCCCGGCCCCTCAGGCCAGCCCAGCACGGCAATGCCGCGAGTCTAGGCGAACGCCCCTCGCGGCACTGTCAACTGCATCCCCGGCCCTCACCCGCAGGTAGCCGGGCCATGAGATCAGGTCCAGCTGACCTGACCGTACGTCTGCTCACGCGCCGGGCCCGCCGAGAAGATCACCACGGGGCAGCCCACGGTCTCCTCGATCAGGTCCAGGTACGCCTGCGCTTCCTTCGCGAGCGTCGCGCGGCTGTCAGCGCCGTCCGTGGTCGCCCAGCCCTTCATCTTCTTCCAGACGGGCTGACCGTCCGCGTCGTACGCCACGCAGACCGGGATTTCCTCCAGGCCCGCCAAGATGTCCATCTTGTTGATGACCAGCCCGTCCAGGCCGTTCACGTCCACCGCGTACTTCAGCAGCGCCAGGTCCAGCCAGCCCACCCGGCGCGGACGCCCGGTGGTCGTGCCGTACTCATCCCAGGGCTTGCTGCCGTCGCCACGCAGGCGCAGAATCCCGGCCTCGTCATGCACCTCGGTCACGAACGGCCCGTGCCCGACGCGGGTGTTGAAGGCCTTCGCCACGCCGTACACCTTGTGAATGGCCTTATGGTTCACGCCCGCACCCACCAGGATGCCGCCCACCGTGGGGTGGCTGCTGGTCACGAAGGGGTACGTGCCGTAGTTCAGGTCGAGCAGGGTCGCCTGCGCACCCTCGAACAGCACGTTCCGGCCCTCCTTGATGGCGTCCCGCAGTTGCGCGCCGGTGTCCTGCACGAACGGCGAGAGCGCCTCGCGCACCGGCGCCAGGGCCTCCATGGCCACCTGCACGCTCGTCCAGCCTGCGTCACGGGTGCTGTTCGGCTTCGCTTCCAGCAGCCGCTCGACCCGCTCAGTCAGCACGCCGTCATCCAGCAGATCACCAAAGCGGATGCCAACGCGGCGCGCGCGGTCCGCGTACGCCGGGCCAATCCCGCGCCCGGTCGTGCCCACGAAGTCCTTGCGGCCATCCACGAACTTGTGATGAGGCAGCACCAGATGCGCCCGGTCACTGATCCGCAGGTCCGGGTTCAGGCCACCCGCGATCAGGTTCCGGCGTTCCTCCAGGAACTTATCCGGGTCGATCACCATGCCGTCGCCCAGCACGCTGACCGTCCCGTCGTGCAGCACGCCGCTGGGCAGCAGGTTCAGCTTGAACGTCTGCCCCTTCGCGGTCACCGTGTGCCCGGCGTTCGCGCCACCCTGGTAGCGCACCACGAATTCGGCTTCCGGCGCGAGAAAATCCGTGATCTTCCCCTTGCCCTCATCGCCCCACTGGGCGCCCACAATTGCAATTCCAGGCATCTCAGCCCTCCGGCCACGCGCACAGACTTGCCCTTCCCGCCAGACCGAAGCCCGGCAAAAAAAACACGGCGCGCAGCACCGTGCCTCAGTGTACGGGAAATGTCAGGCCACCCGGCAGGACTTGTTTACCCGGGCCGGACAGGAGGCACTCAAACCCTGTCACAACCCGTGCGCCGTTCAGGTGTCTTCGCGCTCTGTAGATCCTCTTCCCTCTCTGAAGTGCTCATGCGGGCGGTACGCACTGGTGAACCTCCCGATAAAGCCCGGCGTGGTCTGGTCAGCA
Organism: Deinococcus radiotolerans; assembly: GCF_014647435.1. Classification (NCBI taxonomy): domain Bacteria; kingdom Thermotogati; phylum Deinococcota; class Deinococci; order Deinococcales; family Deinococcaceae; genus Deinococcus; species Deinococcus radiotolerans. The sequence goes on from NZ_BMPE01000008.1 coordinate 29,908, forward strand.
CGTTTGGCACGAAACGGCGTGTTGGTAACCGCCCAGTCATACATCCCTTCACCCAGCGGATATGAGGTCAGCAGTCCGGTCAGGCCATAACGCCGAATCCAGTTCTCGGCCTGCTCGCGGGTGGAGAACACGCCTGAGGCCAGGCGGGCCTCCTGACCATGAAAGACCCAGACTTCCATCACATCACTTCTCCCGTCAGCGTGAGCACCAGTCTTCTCGGGCCGCCGTGGTCGCGGTGTTCGCAGAGATACACGCCCTGCCACGTGCCCAGCGCGAGGCGGCCATTCTGGACGGGAAGGGTCAGGCTGGGGCCCAGGAGGCTGGCCTTGATGTGCGCGGCCATGTCGTCCGGGCCCTCCAGGGTGTGCTGGAAAGGCGCCCAGCCGTCGGGAACGGCGTGGTTGAAGTACGTCTCGAAGTCGCGGCGGACGTCGGGGCTGGCGTTCTCGTTCAGGGTGAGGCTGGCGCTGGTGTGCTGAATGAACACGTGCAGCAGTCCGGCGCGGGTGCGCCCCAGTTCTGAAATGGCCCCGACAATCTCGCGGGTGATGAGGTGAAAGCCGCGCCGCCGTTCGGGCAGGGTCAGGGTGTGCTGGGCCCACATGCCCTCAGGGTACCTTCAACGGTCCGGGTTCTTTGCGGCGGTTTAACCGGGGGGACGCACCGTGAGGCATGACGCCCAGACCCCCTGCCCGCCCACCCCTGAAGCTCTTTGACGCGCGGCGCGCGACCGGCACACTGCTGCTGCTGACCGGGAGCCTGTCGCTGGGCCTGACGACGCTGTGGCTGGACCGCAGTGCGCACGCGACCTCGGCGCAGACGGCCACGCAGCCAGATTCCACGGACACCTGGGCCAGTGCCTCCGCGCAGGATGACGGGTGGCAGGACAGTGACGACTGGGGGCAGGCCGCGCCGCAGAGTTCGTTCGACTCGCAGCCCGCGCAGAGTTCGCGTGGCTGGTCGCGGGGGTCGTGAGATGACCGCCCCGTCCTGCCCCGACCTGAGCCTGCGCGCGCTGGGCACCGAGGTTCGCGCGCAGGGGGCCGGGGCGTTCGCGGCGCTGCGTGAGGTGCGCCGCCTGGAACGCCTGCTGACCCGCTTCCGGCCCTCACCGCTGACGGAGCTGAACGCCTGCGGGGAACTGCGCGACCCGCCCGCCGACCTGCGGCTGGCGCTGACGCACGCGCTAGACGTGGCCCACCGCACGCGCGGCCTGATCACGCCCGCCGTGCTCAGCGCCCTGGAAGCCGCCGGGTATACCACCGCGCCCGGAGCCGGGCCCAGGCGCCCCGCTGCGCCCGTGCCGGGGCTGGACGTGCTGGCGGGCGTGACGGTGCACGACGACCTGATCCGCCTGCCGCGCGGTGTGCGGCTGGATCTGGGCGGCACCGCCAAGAGCTGGATCGCCACGCAGGCCGCCCGCTGCCTGACCGGGGACGCGCTGCTGGACGCGGGCGGGGACCTGCACGCGCAGTTCACGCAGCCCGGCACGCTGGGCGTCCGCACCCCGGACGGGTCGCCGCTGTTCCTGAACGTCGGCTCGGGCGTCAGTGGCGTGGCCACCAGCAGCGTCCTGACGCGCGCTTGGGCGGGCGGGCATCACCTGATCGATCCGCGCACCGCCCGCCCTGCCGTCACGCCGTGGGTGCAGGTCACGGCCGTGGCGGGCCGCGTGACCGTCGCGGAAACCCTGGCGAAACTGGCGCTGCTAGGCGCAGACGACCTGCTGCGCGACCTCGCCCCGCCTGGCACGCGACTGATCGCGTTCGATGACGCGTACCGCGCCCACACCTGGGAAGACGGCTCGTGGGGCAGGTGGGCCGCATGACCACCCGTCCGCCCAGCAGACCTAGCGTGAACAGCGTGCTGGACGACGAACGCAACACGACCCTGACGGCCACGCTGCTCCTGATCTTCGCGCTGGCCTACCTAGCGTGCTGGCTGCACCTCGGGCCGCACACCCTGGCGTGGAGCCTCAACCGCGCCACCGGCACCGTCGCGTACCTGCTGCTGGCCGTCACGACCGCCACCGGGGCACTGCTGGGCAGCCGCTCCGCCCCCGCGTGGCTCAGCCGCGCCCAGCAGGCCGGCTGGCACGGCATTGCCAGCGGCTTCGCCCTCGCCCTGGGCACGCTGCACGGCCTCCTGCTGACCGTGGACGCCACGTACCCGCAGTCCCTGCTGGCCGTCCTGATCCCCGGCGCGAGCCGCGTGCTGCCCCTCCCGGTCGCGCTGGGCACCCTGGGCCTGTACGGACTGGCGCTGGTGATCCTCAGTAACCGCGCCCGGCGCCGCCTCAGCCCCCGCGTGTGGAAGGCGCTGCACCTCACGGCGTACCCCGCCTTCGCGCTCCTCACCGCGCACGGCGTCACGGCCGGCACCGATCAGCTGGGGCCGCTGTACGCCACGTCCGTGGCCCTCGTGGCCTTCACCTTCGGCCTGCGCCTGCTGGAAGAAACCGGGAAACGCCGCGCCGCACGCTGAAGACCCGCCCCCTGGTCCCCTCACCGTGACTGGTCGAGGGGACCTTCATCTGCCGTGTACCCGTTCCGTCCGGCACGCAACAGCCGACACACCGGCCACCGCTGCTTCTCTTCCAGATTGCCCGCCTGATCGAGGTTCACCCAGCAGGCGAGGCGTGCTGCCGTCGCCTCCTGAGAGCGGCGTCGCAGAATGGCCTGCACCCACTCCTGCGCGGCTCTGTCAGCGACCTGACCGCAGGGCATCGTTGACCGATTCCAGCAGCAGTTCACCCAGGTAGAACTCGGTCGCCCGGTCGGCGAAGTGACTCGCATGTTCCCGTTAGAAGGCGGCGAAGTTCTGAGCCCGGTGCGGATCGGCGTTGACGATGCCCCAGTCCTGTTCAGGCCATCCATACAGGAGTGACAGGCTGCGCCCAGCCTGCTTCTGAGCCATGACCTGAACTGTACCGGCAGAAGGGCCGCCCGGTCCTGACGGCTCCGGGCGGCGCGGTGGGTGGTGCGTCAGCGGGCGAGGCCGACGGTCAGGGTGGCCGAGTAACCCTTGGTGGCGTTGCCGGTGATCGTGGGCAGCTGCGTGGCGGCCCCATCGCTGAAGATGTTGTCGCGGCTCAGGCTGGTCTGGGTCAGGAAGCGGGCGCTGCTGCCGTAAGCCGCCTGGGTGTACGCCTGCTGGCACAGGGCCTGCGGGAGGGCCAGCTGTGAGGTCTGAACCTTGTTCCTGGCGCTCGTGGCGCTGGCGAGGGTGGGGTACACCTCGAAGTGAATGTGAGGCCAGCGGCCGGGGTAGCAGCCGGGCACGATGGTCTGGAAGGTGACGTTGCCACCCGCGTCACTGGCCTGCACGCCGCGCAGGTAGTCCTCGCTGACGACGGGGGCGCTGTACATGCTGTAGTTGCCGTCGGCGGTGCAGTGCCAGACGTACACGGCGTACCCGCGCAGGGGGGCGCAGCTGCCGCTGACGTTGACGAGTTTCAGCGTGAGGGTCAGGGGCACGCCGGGGGCCACGTTGCCGGTGCCGAGGCTGCGGCGCAGGTCGCGGCGGACGATACCGCTGCGGGTCAGGACGTTGAGGCTCTGACCGCTGGCGACCGAGCCGTCAGCGGGGTACGGCCCGGCGGTTTCGGTGGGCATGACGGTGCACGCGGCGCTGGTGCCGGTGGCGGCGCTGACGCGGTTCCCGGCGAGCAGCCCGATGCCGAGCAGGCCCAGCCCCAGCACGTGGCGGCGGTCGAGGACGCTGCGGCTCAGCATGTTCGCGTCCGCCTGGAGGCCCAGGTTGTTCAGGTCGTCGTGGTGATCGTGGTCGTCGGCGGGGTACGGGCGGATCGGCTCGTTCATGGGGGCTCCTGCGCGCCGCGTGGAGATGGGGGCGCTGCACCGTGAGAGTAGGCACGGTTGGTTAATCCAAGGGGTACGACCTCACTCAGAGGCGATGCACCCGCAGGAATCATGCGACCCAACACGATCAAGCACAGAGAGGTTGGTTCTCTTACCCCACTACGGCCTGAATAACCCAATAGAAAGCAATCGATACCATGGCCAACAAAGCTGACGGCACACCAGTCCACATAAGTCTTGTCTTTCGCGCGACGACGACACCGTAAGCAATCCCATAGGCAGGAATTAACGGAAGACATAACGCAATGGCCTCAGAGTAGAGCAAAGGCCCAGTAAACACGATGAGGAATGTGATGGGGTACATCAACATGAGTATCAGAAGGACAATTTCCCATCTTCCAGCTTGAATAGGGCGGGATTTCGCCCATCCGATACAGAGTGGCAGCATCTGAAGTGCAGAGAAAAAGGCTGCCGCATTCGGAATGACATTAGCCCCTCTGAATCCCGTCGTCGAAGTCATTGTGATAAAGGCTTACCAAGCTATGGGCAGAAGCAGGTTGGCCCAGAAGAATACTTTCGATTCAATTTCAATAAATTTCCGCAATGTGGTCACAAGGCCACTTATACCCCGCGCCTCAATTCTACGCCGGCGCAATTTGATTTACGGCAGGCGAGTGAAATATTCATGCGGGGCGGGTAGCGTCTGGGGGATGCCCGCCTCGCCTCCGACTGTGTCGTCCGTTCGCCTGATGCGTTTCCTCACGCCGGTCGTGTTGACTGCCGTCATGACTGCTCCCGCCGCGCTGGCCGCTCCTGCTCCCTCGACGCTCACGGTGCCGGTGTCGGTACCGCTGGCGGGCGTGCAGGGCGCGGCGAACGCGCGGGTGCCGCTGGAGTTCGCGCGGGTGAATGAACAGCGGTCATTCCTGGGCGGTCTGCTGACGGTTTCGCTGTCGGGGATGGTGACGCGGGCGGGGCACGTGCAGGTGCGCTCACTTCCGGACGGCTCGGGCCTGCGGGTCAGCGTGCCGATCCGCGCGGCCTTCCGGGCCGAGCCGGGCGGGGTGGGGGCGTTCCTGGCGCGTGACTTTGGTGGCGAGGCGACCGTGGCCCTGACGGTGGTGCCGACTGTCACGCCCGACTGGGAAGCGGACGTGGCGGTGAAAGGCGACTACGCCTGGACGGACCCGCTGAGTGTGGAACTGGCGCAGGGCGTGCGGGTCAGCGTGCAGTCCCTGGTGGACGCGCAGGTGCGCGCGCAGCTGGACGCACTGGCGGCGCAGGTGCGGACGTCCGTGCGGGAGCAGGCGCGGCTGCGGGAGCGGGCGGGGACGCTGTGGGCGCGCGCGCAGCAGCCGTGGACGCTGCCCACACCGGACCCCGCGTACGCGCGCGTGACGCCCCTGAACCTGAGCGTCTCGCCGTTCCGCTTCACGCCGGACGCACTGAAGGTCACGCTGGGCGCGCAGCTGCGCCTGGACGCCGGACTGGGCCGCGCGCCCGCCCAGGTGGCCCAGCCCCTCCCGCCCCTGCGCCGCAGCGAGACGCTGACCCCAGACGTGAACCTCAGCGTGCCTGCCCGTCTCCCCTACCCGGAACTGTCGGCGGCGGCCACGCGGGAGGCCGCGAAGCGCACCCTGACGCTGCCCGTCCCGACCTCACCCACGCTCCGCGTGACCGGCGTGACCCTGAGCGCGGCGGGCGCAGCCCTGAACGCGGCCGTGAGCCTCCAGATCAGCGGGCCGCTGGGCCTGAAACTGAATGCCACGGCGGACGTGCGCGGCACGCCCACCCTGGACGCCGCCGGACAGGTCCTGACCCTGAAGAACGTCACGGTCCGCACGCGCCGCGAGGGCCTGACGGGACGCGCGCTGGCGTGGCTGGCGGACGCCCGCGCGCAGGCGTACGTGGCGCAGGCCGCCCGCTTCGACCTGCGGCCGCGACTGGACGCCGTGCGCGCGCAGATGCAGACGCGCCTGCCCTTCACGCCCACCCCCGGCGTGACCCTGAGCGGCACGCTGCGGTCCCTGAGCGTCACGGATGTGCGCGTCACCCCGGACGCCCTGATCGTGACCGGCGAGGCCCTGGGCACCCTGAACGCCACGGTGGACGCCAGCGCCACCCGCTAAACCGAACCGCCTTCCCCTGGCGCGCGCAGAGCCCTGTCAGTGGGTGCGGCGCAGGATGTAAGCATGTCGCCCCGACGCTTCACCGTGCACCTCGGTCTGGCCGCCCTGTCCTTCGTGGTGCCCGCCGTGTGGTCCAGCTGCAACCGGCTCCTGCATCCCGCCCCGGCAGCAGTAACGCCACGATCGACCCCCGGCCAGACCACCGGGCTGCTCCCCTCGTGCGCGTCGGCGGCGGACCGGAACACGACGGGCGCGCCCCCCGCCCAGCAGGACGAGGCGGTGCGGGCGGCCTGCGAGGCGGCTCAGCTGGTGCACGCCCTGGAAGACACCCACTAACCTGTCGCTGGAGAAGCTCACTGCCCCTGCGGGAAGGAGGCCGCCCGCACCGCGGAACTCCGCCCCCTGCCCGCTGAACCTGGGTTGGTCGCAGCCCCACAACATAGGGAGGGGGCCATCCTCTGGGCGCGCTCGTGCGGGGCGCCCCTGGACGGTTCACCAGGGACCGGCAGCCAATGGGACCTGAAGGGGCAGGGGCTCCTAAGCACTCTGTCGACAGCGCGCCGGGCACCCATTCACCTGCGGTGTCCCTGGTCACGCCGCATCCCCACGCTCTCCGCGTCCTGTGCGCCGCCCTTGTGCTCGCCGCTGAACGGCTCGCGCCCGGCCGCATCTCCGTCATCTGCAAGTTCAGGCACAGCGCAGATGGATAGCGCTCCGTGCAGCAGTCCCTGGGCGTGAGCCTGCGGCTGTCTGTTCCAGCTGCACCGACGATCCCTTCAGGGTGGCGCCCACCAAAGTTAGGCGTCGTCCGGGTCGTACCCCCAGGCCAGCAGGTCCTCAGGGGTCGGCGCGCGCTCCTCCAGCAGGGTGGTCCGACCAGCCTCCAAACGTGCGTGCACGTACACCTCGTTGCCAGGCTCGATGGTCCACAGTTCAAAGCGCAGGGCTGGCCACCGCGCCGCTGTGGCCTCCAGCCACGGGACGGGCGCCGCCCACGCCGTCACGAAATCCAGCGTGAGCCTGCCCGGCGTGACGATCACGGTGACCTCGGCGGCGTCCCGGCTGGAGCCCCAGTGCACGGCCTGCCAGGACGCGCCGTCCAGCGGCACGTCCGGCGTTGGGTCCTCGCCGCCAGCCGTGATGGCCACGGCCCGCTGAAGATCGTGCAGGCCGCCCACGCCGTACCCGCGTGCCAGCACGGCAGCCGGGACGGGGACCTGCGCGCTGAACGTCAGCGCCTGCGTCGGCGCCCGGCCACGCCCGTACACCGGGGTCGGGCCCTGCTGTGCGGCGCGCCACGCGGCGAGCAGGTCATCCGCGCCGCTCACTTCCAGCCTGTTCTGACACCAGTTCGTCATCTGCCTCCTCCGGGCCGTGTTGCCCTGCGGGTCATCCTGGCATGGCGTGGTCATGACAGGCGGGCGCATCGTGAACAAACCCCGATCCCCGCGCTCCTCGCCGGCTTGTTGACAACACCCGACTGATAGGCTGCGCTGTGCTTCCCTCCGATCAGGACCAGCAGGCCCGGCGGCTGCTCAGCGTGTATGACACTGAACTCCGCGAGGCGGCCGAGATGACCGGCGCCACCACCGTCACCCGCGACGGACCCCTGTGGCGCGGCACGTTCGGCGACCGGGGTTTCGTCACGTACCGTGACCTTGGTGGCCTCACCGGCCCGGCCCTTGACCACCTGATCGCGCGGACCGTCACGTATTACGCCACGCAGACGCCCGTCACGTCCTTTGAATGGAAGACCCGCGGGCATGACGCCCCCGCAGACCTGCCGGACCGGCTGGTCGCGCACGGCCTGCACGCCGAGGAGCCGGAAACCGTCATGCTGGGCGAGGCGGCGCTGCTGGCCGTGGACTTGCCCCTGCCCGGCGGCGTGCACCTGCGGCGCATCGACCATCAACCGGATCCCCTTCCCGACCTGATGCGCGCCGCGGCGGCGCAGGAGCGCGCGTTCGGCACGCCGTTTTCCGCGGCTGATCTGGCCCTGCGCGTCCAGCAGCACCGGGACCTTCTGGAGTTCTGGGTGGCGGAAGCGCACGGCGAGGTCATCTGCACCGGCCGCCTGGAAGTCGTACCCGGCACGGCGGTCGCCGGCATCTGGGGGGGCGGCACCGTCCCTGAATGGCGCGGGCGGGGCATCTACCGCGCGCTCGTCGCGCAGCGGGCCAGGTCCGCCCTGGCCCGTGGCGTGCGCTACCTGCACAGCGACTCCACCGCCGCGTCCCGCCCGATCCTGCACCGCAGTGGGCTGCTGCCCGTGACCACCACCACGCCCTTCATCTGGACCCGCCAGGAACCCCGGCGCTGAACGGCGGACAGCGCCGCAGCCTGCCTGGGTTTTTACCGGATGGGATGACCGTGCTGGCATGCCCCCACCGTCACCTGCCGCCAGACCGGCGGCCCACAGCGGCCCCCGTCCTGCTGGTGCCTGATCGACTCGTGCGCTCCGGCCACTGGACCACCGGCCAACGGTCCATCTCAGGATGACCCCTCCCTCTGTGCCCCTTGCAGATTGTGCAGGGCGCGCGGGCTCCGGCAGCATCCTGCGCCTGTACACTCACGGACGCGCGGAGGTCCGGACAGCGGCGCTGATGCAGGCCACTGCGGGACTCAACTGATTCCGGAAGAGGTCGAAGAGGGGTGAAGGGTATGGAAGAGACGATGGGGAAAGCGCCGCGGAGTCGCGCGCGCATGCTGGAGCTGGTGTTCCCGAAGGACACGAACTATCACGGGACGGCTTTTGGTGGGTGGGTGCTGTCGCTGATGGATAAGGCGGCGAGTATCGCGGCGGTCCGTCACGCGGGGGGCAATGTCGTGACGGCCCGCATGGACGGCGTGGATTTCCACGTGCCGATCCGGGTGGCGGACGCGGTGGCGCTGGACGCGCAGGTGGTGCGGGTGGGCCGCACGAGCATGACGATCCGGGTGGACGTGTACCGGGAGCACATGCCGACAGGGGATCAGGAGCTGGCCACGACAGGCTTTTTCGTGTTCGTGGCGCTGGATGAGCAGGGCAGGCCGCGCCCGGTGCCGCCCCTGCCGGAGGGCCAGGATACGAGTGCGGCGGAGCCGGACTTCGAGGCCCGTCCGTGACGGAGGAGCGGCTGCACCTGACGCTGGTGCGGCACGGCGCGACGGACTGGAATGGCGCGGGGCGCTGGCAGGGCTGGTCGGATACGCCGCTGGGCGCAGTGGGGGCGGAGCAGGCGGCGCGGCTGCGGTCCCGGCTGACGGGCCGGGCGTTTGACCGGGCGTTCAGCAGTGATCTGGCGCGCGCGGCCCGCACGGCGGAGCTGAGCCTGCCGGCGGGGACGCCGCTCACGCTGGATGTGCGGCTGCGCGAACTGCATTTCGGGGTGTTTGAGGGTGTGACCACGGATGAGGTGCTGCACGACGCGGGGTACGCGCAGTGGCAGCTGGATCCGTGGGGTTCGCCCGCGCCGGGTGGGGAGAGCCTGGCGCAGGTGGGGGCGCGCCTGCGGGACTGGGCGGAGGAAGTGCCGGGCGGGCGCGTAATCGCGTTCACGCACGGCGCGGCGATCCGCGCGCTGCTGTGCGACCTGTTCGGCTGGCCTGCCGACCCGCAGCCGGGGTACGTGCTGCCGTTCCCGTACCAGCTGTCCCACACCAGTCTGACCACCCTGACCCGCGCCGGACGGGGCCCCGGGGCGCGCTGGGCGCTCGTGACGTACAACGATCACGCGCACCTGGAGGAGCCAGTCGGCGGTTGACCGGCGGCTGGCCTTACCCCGCGGTGACGCCCTCTTTCCCGTGGCGTGGTGGGGCGATGTCCAGTTCACTGGCGAGTTCGGCGAGGAAGGCGCGCATCGTGAGGGTGCGCCGCCTCGCCTCGGCCTGACCGGCGGGCGTGAGGAACGTGCCGTCGAGGCGCAACAGTTTCGTGAAGAAGTGGTCGGTGGTGTACTGGAGGTCGTCCGGGTCGCGCGCCTCGGCCCAGGGGTCGTCGGGGTGCATCAGGGCGCGGCCCAGCTGCCCGCCGACGCCCGCGACGCGCAGCACGCCCAGGGCGCCCAGGGCGTCGAGTCGGTCGGCGTCCTGAAGGGCGCGGCCCAGGGGGGTATTGGGCGTCGCGCCGCGGGAGTAGCTGTGGTCGCGCACGGCGTCTGCGATGGCGTGGGTGTCCTCCGGGGTGAAGCCCAGCCTGGGCAGGTGGGTGAGGACGGCCTGGGCGCTGAGGTCGCTGGCGTGGGCGCGGTCCGGGTGGTTCTTGGGGAGGTTCACGACGTCGTGCGTCAGGGCGGCGGCGACGGCCAGGGCGGGCGCCTCGTCGGGCGCGCAGCGGAGCGTCCAGCGGGCCACGCGCGCCAGGTGCGCGGCGTCGTGCGCGGCGTCGGGGCGCATCTCGGTCTGCACCCAGGCCCACACGCGGGGCAGGCGGCCGTCGAGGGCCAGCAGGGGGGTCAGGCCGTTCAGGGGCTCACCCCGAGCGCCAGTTGGGCCTGCGCGAGGTGGTGGCGCAGGTGCCAGTCGTGCTTGGCGGTCAGGTCCCACAGCGTCTGGGGGCCTTCCTGCGGGTGGGTGAGGCTGGTGTCCAGCTGGGCGGGGCTCAGGGCGCGCAGCAGGGTCGTCCAGCGGCGGTTGGTGGTGCGCAGGAGGTCCAGGGCGTCCTGGACGGGCAGGGTGGCGTCGGGCAGGGTCAGCCAGGCGTCCTGATCGAAGGGCTGGATGGTATACGCGGGGGTGGTGAGGGCGTACTTCAGTCGGTTCAGGCCGTGGGCGTGCGCATCCGCGGTGTGGTGCGCCAGTTGCGTGATGGTCCAGCCGTGCGGGTGTGGGCGGGCGTCCAGGCGTGCGGTGGGGGTGCCGGTCAGGAGGTCCTGCCAGGCCAGCGTGACGGCGTCCATGCGCGCCGCGACGGCGCCGGGCGTGTCTGCGGTGCGCGGCAGCGGCGGGATGAGCCCGATGGGCGCGCGGGGGTCGGGGGCGGTCATGCGCGCAGCATACCGGCGGCGCGCGCGATGGGCGGCTGGGCCCGGGCGGGCGGCGCTGGCGGGACGGAACGGTGGGGGGTAGGCTGGGCGCATGACCCGCTCTGCGCCCCGGCGCCCCACGATTCTGGTCGTGGATGACAGCCCGGGGGTCCTTCAGCACCTTGAGTACCTGCTGGCGCCGCACGTGACCGTGGTCACGGCGGAGAGTGGCGAGCAGGCGCTGCGGGCCGTGACGGCGGACACGGCGCTGGTGCTCACGGACGTGCACATGCCGGGCATGGGGGGCGTGGACCTCGCGCGGCAGTTGCGGCGCGCGCACCCGCTGCTGCCCGTGGTGTTCATGACGGGGGGGGTCGAGGCGGACCTGCGGGTCCAGGCGCAGGAACTGGACGTGCTGGACGTCCTGCGTAAGCCGCTGCGGCCGGGTGTGCTGTTTCCGGCACTTCAGGGCTGGCTGGCGCGCCAGCCGCCGCGACCGGACCGGGATCCGGTGGTCGCCGCCTCCCAGCGGGCGGGCGCGCGGGACACGAGTGGGAGAGCCTCCGCAGGCCCGGCGTCCCCGGGTGGGGCGCTCCTCCCGGAGTGGCCCCGGCAGCAGGCGCAGGTTCTCGTGGCGGGCCTGCTGGCCCTGCCGGGCGTGACGGCGGTCTGCGCGTTCAATGGGCGGGGCGAGCCCCTGACGTCTCAGGAGGTGCTGGGCGTGCAGGTGGGCAGCTACCTGCGGTTCCTGCTGACGGCCGCGCAGACGCTCGCGCCGCACCTGCGGGTGCTTGCGCCGCTTAAGGCCGCGCAGCTGGAATTTCAGGAGCGGGTGCTGGTCGTGTGTCCCTCCCAGGACGGGTTCGTGGCGGTGCTGGTGCGGGATACGTCCGGCGCGAGCAGCGTGAAGGCCTGGATGCGCCGCCGCGCAGGTTGACCCGTTTATGCTGCGGGCATGCTGACCTTCGCGGAGGCCCGTTCCCCTGATCTGCTGCCTGCCGTGCAGGCGGAGGCCGCCCGGCTGCTGGCGCTGGGCACGCCGGGCGTGGTGGTGCCGCCGGCGTTTGAGGAGGCGTTCTACCGGGGGGGGAATCTGCCCGAGCAGTTGCGGCGGCTGTTCGCGCCGATCCGCCCGGCCCGCATTGACGAGGACGCGCTGGAGCCGCTGGCAGCGCAGGCGCAGACCCTGATTCGCACGTCGTACCTGATGGATGACGCGGTGCAGGCCTTCTACCGCGCTCTGGCCCGCGCGAACGTTCCGGGTGGGGCGCGCATGCGGGTCCGCCGGGCGGATGAGGTGGAGGCCGAGGAGGTCACGTTCCTGGTGCCGGGCACGGCGGCCCTTCAGGCGGTGAAGCGGGTGTGGGCGCGGGACTGGACGTTCGAGGCGGTCCTGGACCGTCTGGACCGCGCGGGGAGCGTGGCGCTGGAGGCCCGGCCCACCCTGCTCCACGCCACCGGCTGACCTGCGGCGTGCGCCTGCGAAACCGACCGTGCAGGCACCTGCTAGGCCCTGTGCACAGTCGGCCTGTTCCGCGCGGTGGGCCGGGTTCAGTTCAGGCGCAGCCAGTAGTAGTCGTACTTCCCGAGGATCATGGCGTACGGCGTCTCGCCGATGGCGGGGAAGGGACTGGCGCCGGCCAGCGTGACGGGCACGCGCCCGACGAACTGGTCAAGGTTCAGGTGGACCGACTGGGCGTTCCCGGCGAAGTTGCTGACGATCAGCAGCGTCTCGTCCCCGGTGCGGCGCGTGAAGGCCAGGATGGCGGGGTTGTCGGTGTCAATGAATGTCAGGTCGCCCACGGCGAAGGCCGGGTGGCGGCGGCGGAGTTCCAGCTGGCGACTGGTCCATTTCAGGAGGCTGCTGGGGTCCTGTTCCTGACTCTGCACATTCACGCGGCCGTACCCGTAGACGGCGTCCCCGATGGGCGGGAAGAAGCACTGGTCGGGCGTGGCGGTAGAAAAGCCGCCGCTCATGCCGGCGTTCCACTGCATGGGGGTGCGCACGCCGTTGCGGTCGGCCAGGGACAGGTCGTCGCCCATGCCGATCTCGTCGCCGTAGTACAGGATGGGGCTGCCCGGCAGGGCCAGCAGGACGGTGGTCAGGAGTTCCACGCGGCGCCGGTCGTTGTCCAGCAGCGGCGCGAGGCGGCGGCGGATGCCCACGTTGATCTTCATGCGGGTGTCCGGGGCGTACGCGGCGTACATGAAGGCGCGTTCGTCGTCAGTGACCATTTCTAGGGTCAGTTCGTCGTGGTTGCGCAGGAAGGTCACCCACTGCCCGAACGCGGGGATGGCGGGCAGGCGCTCCATGATCTCGCGGATGGAGGTGGTGTCCTCCTTCTTCAGGCTCATGTACAGCCGCGGCATGACCGGGAAGTTGAAGCACATGTGGAATTCGGGGTCGGCGTCCGTGCCGAAGTACTCCACGACCTCCTCGGGCCACTGGTTCGCCTCGGCCAGCAGGACGCGGCCGGGGTAGTCCTGGTCGACCATGCGCCGGAAGCGTTTGAGGATGTCGTGCGTTTCGGGCAGGTTCTCGCAGTTGGTGCCCTCGCGCTCGATCAGGTAGGGCACGGCGTCCACGCGGAAGCCATCCACGCCGAGGTCCAGCCAGAAGCGCGCGGCGTTCAGGATCTCCTCGGTCACGCGGGGGTTGTCGTAGTTCAGGTCCGGCTGGCTGGAGAAGAAGCGGTGCCAGTAGTAGCGGCCGCTCTGCTCGTCCAGCGTCCAGTTGCTGACCTCGGTGTCAGTGAAGATGATCCTGGCCCCGGCGTACTCGGTGCCGGTGTCGCTCCAGACGTAGTAGTCGTGGTACTCGTTGGGGCTGCCGTCCGGGAGGGTCGGGCCGCGCCGGGCCGCCTGGAACCAGGGGTGGTCGCTGCTGGTGTGGTTCGTCACGAAGTCCGTGACGACGCGCAGGCCGCGGGCGTGGGCCTCACGCAGGAAGACCTTGAAGTCCTCCAGGGTGCCCAGGTCCGGGTGGATGCCCACGTAGTCGGCGACGTCGTAACCGTCGTCACGCAGGGGGCTGGGGTAGCACGGGAGGATCCACAGGACGTCCACGCCCAGGCCGCGCAGGTAGTCGAGTTTGCCGGTCAGGCCGGGGAAGTCGCCTTTGCCGTCGCCGTTGCCGTCCGCGAAGGTGCGGACCGAGAGTTCGTAGAAGACGGCGCTCTTGTACCACTCCGGTGCGGGAACACTGGTCATAATCTGGAGTCTAAGACACGCCCGGTCTGGAAGCGCTGCCACGCCGTTGGGGGTGCCCTCACAGCCCTCACGCCACGCGCGGCCGGAATGCAGGCGGCATGAAAAAACCCACCCTTGCGGGTGGGTGTGGTGGCTGGGGCACTAGGACTCGAACCTAGATCGACAGTGTCAGAGACTGGTGTCCTGCCATTAGACGATGCCCCAACGGTCTTGCTCTGACCAGCTTGCCCGTAAGGCGAAGCGTGAGGGAGTATAAACACCCACTTGGTCGGGCGTCAAGTCACCCCCCTGCCGCGCCGCGACCCGCCTTCCGTGACGTAACGCCGTACAACCCGTCTGGACCGCGTTCAGAGCGCAGTTGCCGCGACACTCTGAACTCTGGTACACTAAGGTGTTGCCGCGCCCACCCATCGCCGTGCCCCAGGGCCGGACAGCCGGGTCGGGAAGCAGGTATCAGGCCGGTACGGACGCCGCAAAGCGCCCGCACCCAGGAGGACAGGAGTTCATGGAAGACAACACCCAGACCCCCGCCCAGCAAGGCGGGACTCAGCCCACGACGGGCACCACCCCCAGCACCCCCACCCCCGTGGAGGAGCGCGAGTACCCCGCGATGACCATGGAGGACATCCTCGCCAGTGAGGCGCAGGAACCCCAGAACGTCAGCCGCGGCGACATCGTTGACGGCACCATCGTGTTCATCGGCCAGGAAGGCATTGCCGTGGACATCGGCGCCAAGGTCGAAGGCATCATCCCCCTGAACCAGCTGGGCGACGAGCCCGTCACGCTGGAGCAGGCCCAGGAGATGTACAAGTCCGGCGAACAGATCGAAGCGTACGTCGTGCGCGTCGACCTGCCCAACAGCCAGATCGTGCTGAGCAAGAAGCGCGCCGATCAGGACAAGGGCTGGCGCGTCCTGGAGAAGATGCAGGAAGCCGAAGAAGCCTTCGAAGTCGACGTACTCGAGAAGGTTCGCGGCGGTCTGGTCGCGCAGGTTGAAGGCATCCGCGCCTTCCTGCCCGCCTCGCAGGTGGACACCCGCCGCGTGAACGACCTCGACCCCTACGTGGGCAAGCCCCTGATGGTCAAGCTCATCGAGCTCAACCGCAAGCGCAACCGCGTGATCATCAGCCACCGCGCCATCCTGGAAGCCCAGAAGGCCAAGGCCCGTGAAGCCACGGTCGGCCAGCTGGAAGCCGGCGCGCAGTTCGAAGGCGAAGTCGTCGAAATCACCGACTTCGGCGTGTTCGTGAACCTGGGCGGCATCGACGGCCTCGTTCACCGCAGCGAACTGACCTACGGCCGCTTCAACCACCCCCGCGACGTGGTCAAGGTGGGCGACAAGGTGCAGGTGCAGGTCATGGACGTGGACAACGACCGTGAACGCATCAACCTGAGCATGAAGGCCCTCACCCAGGACCCCTGGGAAGGCGCCACCGAGCGGTACAGCATCGGCCAGAAAGTGCACGGCAAGGTCACGAACCTCACCAACTTCGGTGCGTTCGTCGAACTGGAATCCGGCCTGGAAGGTCTGGTGCACGTCAGCGAGATGAGCTGGACCAAGCGCGTCCGTCACCCCAACGAAGTGATGAAGGAAGGCGACGAGGTCGAAGCCGTCATCCTGCGCATCGATCCGAAGGACCGCCGCATCAGCCTCGGTATTCGTCAGACCACGGATGATCCCTGGAGCGCCCTGCCTGACCGCTACCCGCCCGGCACCCCCGTGAAGGGCAAGATCACCGGCATGACCGACTTCGGCGTGTTCATGGAGATCGAAGAAGGCATCGAGGGCCTGATCCACATCAGCGAACTCGACCTGAACCGCGTCAACAACCCCGCCGACCTGTTCAAGAAGGGCGATGAGATCGAAGCCGTCATCCTGAACATCGACCCCGTCGAGCAGCGCGCCAGCCTCAGCCGTCGCCGCTTCCTCGGTGGTGGCGCAGCGCCCACCCAACGTGACTACGTCAGCCAGGGTGGCGGCGCCCGCAGCGACCGCTACAGCGGTGGCCAGGGCGGCCAGCGCGGCGGTGGCCGTCGCCGTGAAGGCGGCGCGGACTACGCGTACAACGCCAAGGACGCCCAGCAGGGCGGCAAGATCAGCACCAAGCTCGGCGACGTGTACGCCGACCTGTTCGCCCAGTTCGGTCTGGGCGGCGACAAGAAGACCGAAGAAGAGCAGGGCTAAACCCCGCCTCTTCAAGGCCCCCCGGTGTTCGCACCGGGGGTTTCTTGTTGCCCCTGCACAAGAAAGGAGGCCCAGGCGGCCTCCCCTCTCCCACTCGCCTGAGGTCTACAGCGGGTGCCGGGCCGCGGCAAACGTTCCCTGCGCGCTGAAATCCCCCGGGATCTTCATGTACTCACCGTCGGCGTTCAGTTCCCACGAGCCGCGCGTATCGGCCCACTCGGTGTCCAGGATGCTCAGGAACGCCTCGCGGTGACCGTCATCCAGCACCGGCGCGATTACCTCGACGCGGCGGTCCAGGTTGCGGCTCATCCAGTCGGCACTCCCGAAGTACACCTCGGGACTGCCGCCATTCCCGAAGGCGTACACTCGCGCGTGCTCTAGGTAGCGGCCCAGCAGGCTGCGGACCCGCACGTTCTGCGACAGGCCCGGCACGCCTGGGCGTAGGCAGCACACGCCGCGGATGATCAGTTCCACCCGCACGCCCGCCTGAGCGGCGCGGCACAGCGCCTCGACCATGCCCGGGTCGGTCAGCTGGTTCACCTTCACGCGCACCCAGGCGTCCAGGCCGTCCCGGGCGTGCGCGGCCTCGCGGTCCAGCAGCGCCTCAAAGCCCGTGCGGGCGGTGTCCGGCGCGACCAGCAGGTGCGTGTACTCGGCCTCCGCGTACCCGGTCAGGTGATTGAACAGTTCCGCGACGTCCGCGCCCAGATCCGGGTGGGCGGACAGCAGGCTCAGGTCGGTGTACAGCCGCGCGGTCTTCGCGTTGTAGTTCCCGGTGCCGATGTGCACGTAGCGGCGCAGCCCGCCCTCCTCGCGGCGGACGATCATGGTGACCTTCGCGTGCGTCTTCAGGCCCGCGACGCCGTACACGACGTGCGCCCCGGCCCGCTCTAGTTTGCGCGCCCAGGAGATGTTGCGCTGCTCGTCGAAGCGCGCCTTGAGTTCGATCAGCGCCACGACCTGCTTGCCGTTCTCCGCCGCCGTGCGCAGCGCCGCGAGCAGGCGGGGATCGTCCCCTGTGCGGTACAGCGTCTGCTTGATCGCCAGCACCTGCGGGTCGCGGCTGGCCTCCTCCAGGAAATCAAGGATATTCGTGAAGCCGTCGTACGGGTGGTGCAGCAGCACGTCTCCCGCGCGCAGCGTATCGAAGATGCCGCTGTCCTCATCACCGTCCAGGTCCGGCACCGCTGGCGCGAACTCCGGAAACCCCAGGTCCGGGCGTTTCACGGGCAGGCCCATCAGGTCCGCTGATCCCAGCGGGCCGTCCAGCAGGAAGATGTCCTCCGGGGCCAGCCGCAACCGCTCCTGAAGGAACGCGGTGAGCGCCGGCGGCGTGTCCCGCATCACCTCCAGGCGCACCGCTGACCCGAAACGCCGCCGCCGCAGGCCGTCCTCGATGGTGGCGAGCAGGTCCTCGGCCTCCTCCTCCTCGAACTCGTAATCGGTGTTGCGGGTCACGCGGAACGCGTGCGCGGCCAGCACGGTGCGGCCCTTGAACAGCTCGCCGATGTGCGCGGCGATCACATCCTCCAGCAGCAGGATCGTGTCCGCAATGCACACCGCGCGCGGCAGCACCCCCACCGGCACCTTCACGCGCGCGAACTCCGGAGCCTCACCCTCACCGCCGTCAAGCAGCACCGCGAGGTTCAGGCTCAGGTTACTCAGGTACGGGAAGGGGTGGCTGGGATCCACCACCAGCGGCGTCAGCACCGGCTGGATCTCCGCAAGGTAATGCTCACGCAGCTGCGCCCGCGCGCGCTTTCCCAGATCCGAGACGCGCGCAAACCGCACGCCCGCCGCGTTCAGGTCCCGCAGGGTCTTGCGGGTCACGCGCTCAATCTCACGCAGCATCACCTGCGTCCGTTCACGCACGAGCGCCAGCGTCTCGCGCGGCAGCAGACCGTCCGGGCTCGGCGTATTCACGCCCGCCGCAATCTGACGGTGAATGCCCGCCACGCGCACCATGAAGAACTCGTCGAGGTTGCTGCCGCAGATGGCCGCGTACTTCAGCCGCTCCAGCGGCGGGTTGCGCTCATCGCGCGCCTCCGCCAGCACGCGCTCATTGAACGCCAGCCAGGACAGCTCCCGGTTCAGGAAGGGGCTCTCGGGGTTGGCGACCGTGCTGTGCGTCCGCACGTCCTCCCCCCCGGGTTCCTCCTTCCGCCGCGAGCGGCCACGAGAGGAAACGGAACGGGCAGGCAGGGACTTATCAGCAGGCACAGTCATGACTCCTTCAGCAGTGAACAGGATTTCGGTCAGCGGGCCGTCACCGCATTACAGCACGGCCCGCCCAATCAGACGTCCTGCTCCGGCCCGGCCTCCTCCGCGTCCTGCGCGGCCAGCATCACGTCCCGGAAGGCGCGCACCGCCTCCTGCACGAACATCAGGGAGCGCGGCAGGGCCTCCACGAACCCCTGCGGCTGCGCGTGCAGCGCCTCCACACCCGCCCACACGTCGCCGTCCACGGTGTGCAGCTTGACCAGCTTCGCCTCCCGGTTCACGGCGTCACACGCGAACAGCGCCCGGCCGTACTCCTCATCGGACTCCAGCGGCCAGAAGTTAGGGAACAGCAGGTGATAGAACCCCACGTCATCCCCCTGCGCAGGCACGTAGTACTGCCCACCCTCGAACATGAACGCCAGGCCCGACTCTGCGTCCACCTGCACCGCGAACCCCAGCGCCACAAGGGCGTCCCGGACCGCCGCGAGCCCCTCCGGCAGGGGCGCCGCGGACCGGGGTGGGGGGGCGACCTTCACGACCTTCTTCTTCACCGCTTGCGCAGCCATATCATTCCTCCAGCGCACACCCGCCAGCCCACGTCAGGGCGGCGGGACAGGGGGCTCAATTCGGGCGGTTCGACTCGTCCGAGTACAGGTCTTCCGGCAGGTCCTCCGCGAGGAACGTCATGTACCGCATGTTCAGCAGGTGCCGCGTCGCCACCCGCTCGAACGCCGCGCCGTTCTCCTCAGTCTGCGCATTCCCGAACCCGTACTCGCCCACCACGAACGTCCCGTCCGGCTGAAAGTACGCGATGGCCGACCCGGCCGGATCACGGAAGGTCCACCCGCCGTCCCCAGCGTCCCCCGGATCACGCACCGGCTGCGCCAGCCGCTCCTGAATCCGCACGTACCGCTCGTCATCCAGCGCCGCGTGCCGGAAACCCCGCGTGGCCGTCTCCACCATGTACCCAAACCGCCACCCGAAGAACCGCACGTCGAACCGCAGCGGCCCCGACGCGAGCAGAATCGACGTCGCGTCCCGGCTCACCTCCTCGGCCTGGTACTTCTTCCGCATGAACACCGCGAACGCATCCGACGCCGTCGGGTACACGTTGAACCCCTCGCCGTAATGGAAGCCCCCCAGCCACTGCGACACGCTGGGCCGCGCGGCCTCCGTGAACGGCAATCCCAGGTACGCCCGCGCCGCCATCACCCCCTCCTCCAGCATGAACAGCGCCACATCAATCAGGGTGTCCGCCCGGAACTGCCGGTCAAAACCCGCCGATTCCACACCCAGCACCAGGTCACCCGAACTCGGATCAAAATGCGCCCGCACGCCCGCGCACGACCCGCACACATGATCAATGCAGCGGTACGCAAACGCTTTCTCCGCCACCGACCCCGCCCGTAAGACGTTGCATTCCGGCACACGAGTCGTCAGGGACAGACCGAGGAGGTTCGCCACGATAGGCATCGTCACGCTCATTCCCCGGTAGGTGAACGTGGCCGTGTCTTCCCCCACCTGCTGGAACGAGTGAGGCTCTCCCCCCGCCGCAGCGAGCGTCGCTACCGTGGTCAGGGCGTTCTCACGCATCTCTCCAACCTCAACGCCCTGGCGCAGATGAGGCTCCGGCTGTTTCTTCCTGAACAGTCCGAACATCAGTCGCCCGCCTTCATGTTCAGTTGTTTGGCCGTGTCGTCCACGATCTCATCCGGGTTGAGGCTGGGGAAGAGTTCCTTCAGGACATCCTCGGCAACTTTCAACACACCACTGGCCTCTTCCTCGGTGGCCTTCTTCTTCTCGTCTTTATCGCCCTTGAGTTCCTTCGCTTTCGCCTTCACGGGCGCGGCGATGGCCGACTCGGCGGCCTTACTGAGCACCTCGTCCACCGCTTCCGAGCCCACCGTGACCACCGACGCCAGTGGCGTGGTGGATTTCAGTGCCTGAATCACCTTGCCGTACTTCTCGATTCGCTCGTTGATCGGCACACGGGCCGGAGTGGTCAGCGCCATGCCCAGCCGCTCGAACGCACCCTTATCAGCGGCGTTCTTCCCGAAGTACCGCTCCATGGCCTTTTTCGACGCATTCAGCGCCTCGGTCTTCATGGCCAGCGTCTGAAGGGTCGTGGAGGGATGCCGCGCGACGAAGGTCTCAGCCTGGCGGGTCAGCAGGTCAGCGGATTTCTTCACGGCAGCATCTGCTGCTTCCTGAGCCCGCTGCCGGATGACGGTCTGGCTCACCGTGACGCCAGGCGCACTCGGCTGGGCCAGCAGGGCTGCCTCAGTGTCCTGCGCGACCTTGTCTCGGAGGCGCTGCTCGGCCAGAGCGCGGGCGTGGGCGACTTCTGCCTGGTAGGTCAGTGGCGCGCCCTGCTCGGCCAGGACCTTGAAGTCCGCCTGGACGCTGCCGTGGCGGCCCAGCAGGCGGGAGAGGTCCTTGTTCAGGTCGTGGCTGGCGTCGGCCCAGACTTTGTTCAGGTGCGTGCGGATGGCGGTGCCGCTGGCGCGGAATTCCACGATGGCCTTGGCGACGTGCCCGTCGGGGTTGCGGGCGATCAGGTCGTCGAGGCGCTGGACGGTGGTGGCCTTGAGGTGGCGGGCGTGCCGGGCGACGCTGGTCTGGGTGATTTTGCTGCCCAGCGCGGCCTTCCAGGCGTCGACACGGTCGGCGGCCTTGACGCGGCCGTTCGTGAGCCTGCGGCTGAGGCTGTTCCCGGCGCCGTCCACAGCGTCGCGGAGTTTGCGTGCGGCTTTCAGGACGGGGCTCTTCCGGGCCTGGTTGCGCAGGAAGGAGAGGGCGGTGTTGTCCCACCTGCGGAGGTTGGCCGCGCCCTTGCGTACGCTCCCGGTGATCGCGTCTGCGCCCCTGCTGGCCAGTTTGCGGAGGGTGGGCGTCTGGGCTTTCAGGTACGCGTGGGCCTGTCGGGCGCGGCGGGAGGTCAGGACGCGGACCTTGCGGGCAGCGGATCCGGCCTTCGCGGCGGCGTTGCTGACACCGGTGGTGACGGCGTTCTTGACGTTCGTGGCGGCGCGGCCAATGGGCTGCGTGAGGTATTTCTGCGCCAGCTTCCCGGCGTTCTTCAGGACGGTCTTCGCGCCGGTGGGCAGCACGCGCCGCGCGAGGGTGGCGGCGGCCTTCCCGCTGCCTTTCAGAGCGCCCTGCGCCAGGTGAGCCAGGCCGCGCGCGGCGGGCGCGAGGCCCTTCCCGAACGCGCGTCCCACGCCGACCACGGCCTTCCCGGCGAATTTGAACACCGGGCCGCCCACACTGCCGACAACAGCGTCCACGGCGATACTCTTGGCGGTGACGTCCTCGAAGGTGCCGCGTGCCTTGAACTTATACCCTTTCTCCTTTTGCGCTTTGGCTTTCGCGGCGGCGTTGAAGACCTTGTTCTCCACGACCTGCGCAGCGATACCGCCCCCAGCGCTGATCCCGGCGGCGAGCGCCAGGGCAGGCGCCGTCAGCGCGCCGCCGGTCGCGACGGTCGCGACGGCCACAGCGGTCAGGGCGACGCCCTTCCAGAATTTCGCCTTGCCTTCCGGGGTGGCGTACCACTTCTTGAACTGATCCAGTTTCGCCCCGGCGTACTTTCCCGCAGCGGCAGCGCCGTTCATGACGCCCTTGACGGGATTCTTCGCGAAGTCAGCGGCACCCTTGACGACTTTCTTCGCGCCGTCCAGCAGGCCCGGCAGGTTCTTCGCGGCGCTGGTGTGCAGGCTGGTCAACTGCTTTCGGAAGAAGCCCATGACGCCCCCGGCCTCGCGGGGTGGCGTGGCGGGCCGGCCCGCCATTTTTGGGGTCGGGTTGGTCTGTTTCGCGGGCGCTGTCTTTCGCGCTGCGGGTGGCAGGACCGGGCCGATCATGGGCGCGGCCTTCAGGCCCGGTCGGGGCGCCGCGGGGGTTCGCCCGACCTTCAGGGCGCCGTGCGCTGGCCGGGCGGGCGCCTTCTGGGCGGGCGGCTTGGATCCTGGCGTCAGGGGTTTTTTCTGGTTGGCTTTCTTGCCCTTGGGTTGCGGCTGTTCGAACATGACGGCACCTGCAAAATGAACATTGAGGGTCGGCGCGGCAGAGGAGACAGGCCAGTCTAGAGGTGACCGTCCGTTCAGCCAAGCAGAAATGACCGGGCCTGCCCGACCGGTAAACCCGTCATGAACCTTCTGACGAGGTCAGGCCTGCGCGCCGCCTGGCACGATCTGTGAGGCGTCCACGCCCAGCCGGTCCAGCGCCGCCTGCCACCGCTCCTCGGCGGGCACGTCCCACAGCAGGTCCGGGGTGCTCTGCTCCACCCAGACCCAGGTGCCCTCGCGGGCCTCCTCGGTCAGCTGACCCGCCCCCCACCCGGCGTACCCGAGGACCAGCATGAACGGCTGGCCGCTGCGCTCCACGGCGCGCAGCACGTCCATGCTGCTCGATACGGTCAGGCCGGGCAGCAGCCGCAATTCCCCGTCCATGGTCACGGGCTGCCGGTACAGGCACCAGCCCAGCGTCGGATCCACCGGGCCGCCCAGCCACGCGCGCTCCGGGTGGCCCTCCAGTTCCGGCATGAGGTCCTGCACGCTCTGGGTCATCGAGGCGTTCACGATGAGGCCCATCGCGCCCTTCGTGTCGTGTTCCAGCAGGAGGATCACCGCACCTTCGAACGGTCCGCCGCGCAGGTGCGGGCTGGCCACCAGGAACGTCACGGGCGCGCTCATGAGCACAGGATAGCGCGCCCCGCCGCTCTCTTCAGAACAGTTCAGTACGTGATGCGCCGCGTGACGGTCATGAACGTCTGCCCCTGCATGGTCCCGGTCTGCCGCACCCAGTTGCCCTGCGCGTCGTACTCGATCTGCCACTGTTCCTGCACGTCCCCCAGGTCCGCCATCTGGATGCGCGTGACGCGCCCGGCAGCGTCGGTGGTCATCAGCACGGCGGGCAGGCGCTCACCATTCGCGCGGTCCTCCACGCGGATACCCGTGCCGTCCGGCGCGTAGGTGTAGGTGGTCTGGCGCGTGGCGCGGCGGCCAGAGCCGGGGAGGCTGGCGGCGATGTCCCGCTGGATCAGGCGGCCGCGGTCGTCCAGCTGGGCGGTGGTCACCTGGGCCACGGCTCCGGCGCGGGTGACGCGCTCCACCACCTGCCGTGTCGCAGCGGAGTAGGTGCAGCTGACCTGCTCCTTCACGGCCTGGAAGGTTTCGTTCTCCCACACGCCGCTGTATGCGGTCAGGCGGCCCTGCGGGTCGAAGGTCACGGTGACCGGCTGGCGGGGCTGCCGCTGCACGTCGGCGAGCGTGACGCCCTTGCCGCTGAACAGGGCGTCCAGGCCGCCTGCCGCGCGCTGGTAGCCGGCCCTGCCGGTCAGGGTCAGCAGTGACCGGGTCAGGTCGCCCGGGGCTTGCGTCTCGATCTGCGCCAGCTGACCGCTCTGGAAGGTGAACGTGCGGATGGTCAGGGCTGCGTCACCCGGTCGGGCAGGATCGGTCTCGCGGCGTTCCTCGACCACCTGCCGAGCACTGCCCTGAACGCGTGGGAACAGGGTGCGGTCCTCGCCGGGCACGTCGTAGCAGTACGCGGCGTGCGCGGTGGACAGGGTGGTCAGGAGCAGCAGGGGCAGCAGGCGGCGCATGTCCCGGCAGGATAGGGCGGCGACGGGGCGGACATGCACAAACCTCCCCGTCCAGTCTGGACGGGGAGGTTCTGAGGGAGGGGGATTACGCGCGGGCGTCGGTGCGGCGGGCGCTCTTGCGTTTCGGGGCGGGGAGGGTGGGGGCGGGGCTGCCGTCGCGGGGCGTTTCCAGGGCTTTCAGGCCGCCGACGAGGGCCACGTCGAGCACCTGATCCACGGTCTCGCAGGGGTGGAAGCGCATGCTGCTGCGCAGGTGCAGCGGGATGTCGCGCAGGTCACCCTCGTTCGCCTTGGGCAGGATGATGTGCTTGATCCCAGCGCGGCGGGCACCCAGCACTTTCTCCTTCAGGCCGCCGATGGGCAGGTAGCGGCCGGTGAGGGTCATCTCGCCGGTCATGGCGACGTCGTGGCGGGCGGGGATGCCGGTCAGGGCGCTGATGAGGCTGGTGACCATGGCGCCGCCGGCGCTGGGGCCTTCCTTGGGGATCGCTCCGGCGGGGACGTGCACGTGGATCTCGCTGTCGTCAATGCGGGCCTTGTCGATGTGGAAGCGTTCGGCGTTGGCCTTGATGTAGGTCAGGGCGGCGCGGGCGCTTTCTTTCATGACGTCGCCGAGCTGGCCGGTCAGGACGAGGCCCTTGCCGGGGCTGGTGCTGGTTTCCACGAAGAGGATGTCACCGCCGACCGGGGTGTAGAACATGCCGGTGCTGACGCCCACCATGTCTTCCTTGCCTTCGGTTTCGGGGATGTGGCGGGCCTGCCCGAGGTACCGGTCGAGTTCCTTGTCGGTGACCTTGACGCGCTTAACCTCGCCGGTGGCGATGCGGCGGGCGACCTTGCGGGCGACCGTGCCGATCTCGCGTTCGAGGTTACGGACGCCGGCCTCGCGGGTGTAGTGGCTGATGAGTTTTTCCAGGGCGGCGTCGGTGAACGCGATCTGGTTGGCTTTCAGGCCGTTGGCGATCAGCTGGCGGGGCAGCAGGTAGCGCTTGGCGATCTCGAGTTTCTCCTGCTCGATGTAGCTGGAGAAGTCGATGACTTCCATGCGGTCCATCAGCGCAGCCGGGATCTGCTCGGGGTAGTTGGCGGTGGCGATGAACATCGTCTCGCTGAGGTCGAAGGGCACGCCCAGGTAGTGGTCGGTGAAGTGCTGGTTCTGCGAGGGGTCGAGCACTTCCAGCAGGGCCGCCGAGGGGTCACCCTGGTAGCTGCTGCCGAGCTTGTCGACCTCGTCGAGGAGGATCACGGGGTTCTTGGTGCCGGCGGTGCGGATGCCCTGGATGAGGCGGCCGGGCATCGCGCCGATGTACGTGCGGCGGTGACCACGGATGTCGCTCTCGTCGCGGGCGCCGCCCAGGGCGATGCGGACGTACTTGCGGCCCAGCGCCTTGGCGATGCTCTGCGCAATCGAGGTCTTACCGACGCCGGGAGGGCCGGTGAATACCAGGATCGGGCCCTTGTTGACGTCCTCGGCGCTCAGTTCGCCGCGTTCGGCGCGTTCCTTGCGAAGGCGGCGCACGGCCAGGAATTCCAGCACGCGGTCCTTGACCTTCTCCAGGCCGTAGTGGTCGTCGTCGAGGATCTGGGAGGCCTGCATGACGTCCAGCTGGTCATCACTGCGGGTATTCCAGGGCAGTTCGGTGATCCAGGTGAGGTACGTGCGGATGACGCTGGCCTCGGCGGCGTCGGGGTGCATGCGCGCCAGGCGGTTGACCTCGCGGTCGATGTCCTTGCGGACGTCAGGTTTCAGGTCGAGGGCGTCCAGCTTGGCGCGGAACGCTTCAGCCTCGTCGCCTTCCTCGCCGTCCTCGCCGCCCTGGAGTTCCTTCTGGATGACCTTCATCTGCTCGCGCAGGTAGTACTCGCGCTGGTTCTTGTCGATCTCTTCCTTGACCTGGGCGCGGATCTTGGCCTGCACGGCCTGCACTTCCTGTTCGGTGTCGAGCAGGGTGAGCAGTTTGCGGATGCGGGCGGTCAGGCTGGGCAGTTCCAGCAGGGCCTGCTTGTCATCCAGCTTGAAGTCGAGGTTGAAGGCGATGTGGTCGGCCATCTCGCCCAGGTCTTCTTTGCTGTGGATGGTCTGGACGGTCTCGGCGTTCAGCTTACCGCCGCTGGCCAGGGCGTCGAAACGCTCGCGCAGTTCACGGCCCAGCGCCTGGAGTTCGACGGTGTCGTCGGCCTCGGCGTTCAGGGGGGTGATGTCGGCGCTGAGGTAATCGCCACGCTGGTAGTTGCTGGCGCGGACGCGCGCGACGGCAGACACGAGCATCTGCACGGTGCCGTCGGGGTTCTTGCGCACGCGCAGGACGTTGCAGGCGGTGCCGACGTCGTACAGGTCGCTGCCCTTGGGGTCGTCGATGTCCTTGTCGCGCTGGGAGACGATCAGGATGACCTTGTCGCTGCCCATGGCCGCCTCGATCGCGCCGATGGACAGCGCGCGGCTGGCGTCGATGTGCTGGACCATCGTGGGGTAGATCACGCTGCCGCGGACCGGGCAGACGGGAACGTTGCTGGGGAGGGTGTTGGTGGGCATCTCGGAACTCCTTTTCGCCCGGGTGGGGTCTTGGTGAGAGCGGGTTCCTGAAACTCCTGCATCCAGGAAACTTGAGTGCAACTATATCAAGTTTCCAGGGTGGGGGCAAGCCGCAGCCGACCCGAACGAGACCACTTCAAACCTCGTCCTCCACGACAAAAGCCTACGCCCACACGCCTGACACAACCCTCACGTGAAGCTGACGAGACCTTCACCACTGCCTGACCCTCCTAGACTGCCCCCATGCCCCGCGTGACCCTCCAGCTGACCCTGCCCCCTGGCACCCCACCGGGAACCCTCTTCCTGACCGGTGATCACCGGGCCTGGAGCAGCGACCCTCACGGCTGGACCTTCAGCGGCAGCACCCTGCACGCCGAACTGCCCGACGGAACCCTGGCGCAGGTGAAGGTCCGCCGCGTGAACCCGGACGGCACGGTCACCGAGGAGGGCGACGCCTGGGGCAGCCGCGCCCGCGCCCACCGCGTGATCGTACGCGGCGACACCACACTCCCACTGACCGTGGCGGGCTGGCAGGACGAGCGCACAGGTGGACGCCGCCCCGCCCGCAGCACCCCACCCCGCGAGGAAACCGTGCTGAGTGCCCCCTGGGGTGAACAACCCGTGCGCCTCTGGTGGCCCGATGGCCACGACGGCCCGCTGCCCCTGCTGATCCTGCATGACGGGCAGAACGTCTTCGACGAGGGCCCCACCTTCGCCGGGGACAGCTGGGACGCCGCCGGGGCCGGGCGAGCCCTCGCGGACGCCGGGCACCCCATCCGCATCGCGGCGCTGCCCGTGAACGACGACCGCAGCCGCCGCTACGTGCCCTTCCCCTTCGAGATGAACGACCAAGACAGCGGCGCGGACGAGTACGCCGACTGGCTCCGGGGAACCCTGCTACCGCACCTACACGCCCGCTTCGGCCCCATCCCGGCGCAGGACACCGCACTGGCCGGGTCCTCGTTCGGCGGGCTGATCACCGCGTACGCGGGCCTGCGCGACCCCGGCACCTACGGCACGCTGGGCGTGCTCAGCCCCGCCGTGTGGCCCGCCGACTTCGCGTTCCTGCGCTGGCTGAATGGCCGCAGCGACCCCCAGGCGCGCGTGTGGATCGACATGGGCGACCACGAGGGCAGCAGCGTGCAAGGCGCGCAGGAGGTGCTGCACCTGGCCCGGGACCTCACCGCCCAGCTCACCCTGCACGTCCGCGAAACCCACTTCACGGTCGGCGAGGGCCACTGGCACGACGAACCCGCCTGGAAAGAACGCCTACCTGCCTTCCTGCGCTGGTGGCGCGAAGGCTGAGCCAATCAGCGGATGTTCCCACCACATCCGCCTGGGAAGATGACCAGGAATGACCGTCCCCTCAACGGAATTTACCGACGCGTTCCACGCTGGCCTGGGCCGCGCCTTGGTGTACCTCTCCGAGCACGCGGCCGCCCCAGAACTCCGGGAAGCCGTGACCCAAGGCCTGCTGCACAACCAGGCTTACGATCCTCAGTGCGAACCACCCCGCACCACCTACCTTCTGGAGGCCTGCGCACGCCTCTCACCACCGCTGGACGCTGCCGAGATCCTCATCCCCCGCGTGAAGCATGCGCGGAACGCCACAGCACGCCGCTGGGACGTAAACCAGTGGGTGAATATCCTGACCGCGCTGGGCCAGCAAGGCGACCAGCGCGCCGCAAAGGCCCTCAGAGACAAGTACCGCAGCGCTGCGCGGGCCGAGACACCCCTGTGGGATCTGCTCTCCCCTGCCCTCGTGCAGCTGGACGGCCTGAATGGATTGAGGCAGATCGTGCAGGACCAGCACCGCTTCACCGCGACCAGCCCGGACGCCAGTCATCATCCCTACGTGTGGGAGGCCCGCACGCTGCTGGGCGACGACGCTGTGGAGAGCGAGTTGAAGAACCTGCCCGAAGCCCTGCGACCCAGAGGAAACGCGGATCGAGCGCGGAAGCGAAAGCAGCAAAAAGCTTCAAACCCAAGGCCCACAGACGCCTACCAGCACGTGCACATGCTGATCCATGACGCCGTTCAGCCGCGTCTACACCCGGTGTCCATGCTGCCTTACCAGCTCATCCACCGCCTCACCCCACCGGACTGGCAGAGACTGACCACTGATCTCAACACCGAAGATCCAGCGAAACTTCGCCTGCTCCTCAGCCTGTTCATGCGTCACGGCGTTCCGGGCGCGCTGAGGCGGCTGCTGAGCCTGGTACGTCACGAGGATAACGGGGTGGCCTTCCGGGCCCTGCGCGCCCTGGGTCACATTCAGCACGAGCGGGTGCGTGAATTCGCCCTTGAACTCCTGCGCACCCCGCAGCGGTTCAGTGAGGAGGCCACCTCGCTCCTGCGGTTGAACTACCGCCCCGGTGACGAACAGCTGATCTGCATGCAGCTGAACGGCCTTCAAGAACAACTGAAAGCAGGGGAGCGCCAGAGCTTCCTGCGCAATGTGGCAGACATCGCTGAGCAATTCCCTGACGAGGGGCTGCTGAAGCTTCTCACCGGAGCCTTCCCTCAGCAGCCCTGCGCATGCTGTCGTGAACGAATGCTGGCGGTGCTGATCGAGCATGACGCCGCGCCACCGGACCTGCTGGCCGAGGCGCGACTGGACGCCAGCCCGGAAGTCCGGAGTCTCGCCACCGAGGCTCTTAGCGCAGCAGGTCGCCTGCGATGATGAGTTTCTGGATTTCGCTGGTGCCTTCGTAGATGCGCAGGAGGCGCTGGTCGCGGTAGTAGCGTTCGACGGGGCTGTCTTTCATGTAGCCCATGCCGCCTGCGACCTGCACGGCCTTGTCTGCGACCTGGGAGAGGGCTTCGGTGGCGTGGTACTTGGCGACCGAGGCCATGCGGCGCACGTCCTGGCCCTCGTCGACCATCCAGGCGACTTTCTGCCACAGGACGCGGCTGGTCTGGATGGCGATGTCCATCTCGGCGAGCATGAACTGCACGGCCTGGAACTGCGCGATGGGCTGCCCGAACTGTTCGCGGGTCTTGGCGTGCGCGATGGAGAGGTCGAGGAGGCGCTGCATGGCGCCAGTGCTGCGCGCGGCGATGCCGACGCGGCCGTTCGTGAGGATGCCGAGGGCCTCGCGGTAGCCGAGGTGTTCGGGGCCGAGGAGATTCCCTGCGGGGATCTCGGCGTCCTGGAAGATGACCTCGGCGCTCAGGGCGCCCTTCTGCCCCATTTTCTCGTCGATCTTGCCGATGCTGACGCCGGGCGTGCGCTGCGGCTCGACCAGGAAGGCGCTCATGCCCTTGCTGCCGCGGGCGGGGTCGGTGACGGCGATGACGGTCAGCAGGCCCGCGATGGGCGCATTGCTGATGTAGTGCTTGGTGCCGTTCAGGACGTACGTGTCGCCTTTCTTCTCGGCGCGGGTGCGGATGTTCGCGGCGTCACTGCCGCTGCTGGGTTCGGTGATGGCGAAGCCCGCGATGCACTCGCCGGTGGCCATGCGGGGCAGGAAGCGCTCTTTCTGGTCGGGCGTGCCGAGTTTGACCAGGCCGCTGGTGCCGATGCTGGCGTGCGCGCTGATCACGCCGCCGAAGCCCATGTGGCCCATGCCCATGGCCTCGTACACGGCGCAGCGGCCCAGGGTGCTCAGGCCGACGCCGCCGTACTCCTCGGGGATGCTCAGGCCGAACAGGCCCAGGTTGGCCGCCTCGCGGAGCAGGTCGTCGGGGACGTGGTTGGTGTCCTCGATCTCGTGCGCGCGGGGTTCGACGCGGCTGAGCATGAAGTCGCGGATGGTCGCCTGCATGTCGCGCAGGTCGCCGGGCAGCTCGAAGTTCATGTGGCTCCCAGCGTACTCCCTGACTGCGGGATACCTGTCGGTGCCCGGGCGTGGCACCATACGGGCAGGGGGTGGCGGGCATGACGGACGGGCGCTGGTTGCTGCGGTCGCTGGGTCAGGCGGAGGTGCTGCGGGGCGGCGTGCCCATCGTGTGGCCCGCCCGCAGCGCGGAGGAGTTGCTGTGGTACCTGCACGCGCATCCGGACGGCCGGTACCGGCATGATCTGCTGCGCGACCTGTGGGATCTGGAGGACACGCCGGCCGCCGCGAACCGCTTCCGGGTGGCGCTGCACCGCCTGCGGCACGCGCTGGACTTCCCTGAGGCGGTGACCGAGCGGGGCGGGCGGTACGCGCTGCACCCGGACCTGCTGGCGGCGAGTGATACGGCGGCGCTGCACCGGGCGCTGCACGGCGCGCGGGAGGCCGAGCTGCCGCGCGCGCAGGAGGAACTGCTGCGCCGGGCGCTGGCGTGCGCGGACGGGGAGTACCTGCCGCACCTGACGGGCGAGTGGGTGCAGGAGGCGCGGCAGGCGCACCGCGCGGCGGTTGTGGAGGCGCACCTGACCCTGTCGCAGCTGCACTGCGCGGCGCACGAGTGCCCCCTGGCCGCGCAGGAACTCGTGCGGGCCGCGCAGGCCGACCCGCTGATCGGCGAGGACCACCACCAGCGCCTCATGGCCTGCCTGGCCATGACCCGTGACCGGTACGCCGCGACGGAGCATTACCGACGGTACCGGCATTACCTCGCCACGGAGATCGGGGATACGCCCATGCCGGAAACGGTGGATTTCGCGGAGCGGCTCAAGGGCGGCGAGTTGCCCTGCGTGACTGCCCCCTTCCGCCCGTCGGGCGCCACAAGCGACAAGTAGGGCGACTGGCATGAAGGGTCCCGGCGTCGTCCGGGGCCCCGTGTTTTGTCGTCCTGGCCGTTCCTGGCTGACGCGGACCCTGCCGTAATGCCTTCGTAATGCCCTCACCGGACCCTCACGGCATGGA
Source organism: Deinococcus radiotolerans (assembly GCF_014647435.1). Classification (NCBI taxonomy): domain Bacteria; kingdom Thermotogati; phylum Deinococcota; class Deinococci; order Deinococcales; family Deinococcaceae; genus Deinococcus; species Deinococcus radiotolerans. The sequence continues at coordinate 61,350 of NZ_BMPE01000008.1, forward strand.
GGTGTTCCATGCAAGTTCTTGAATTGATGACGGCCCCGGTGATCACGGCGGCCCCCACCCTGTCCCTGCCGGATGCGGCGCACCTGATGCGCTCGCGCGGCATCCGGCGCCTGCCCGTGATGGACGGCGCGGTCCTCGTGGGCATCGTGACCGACCGTGACGTGCGTGAGGCCATGCCCAGCCGCGTGTCCAGCCTGTCGCCGTGGGAGGCCACGACGCGGCTGGCGGCCGTGACGGTGGCGGACGTGATGCGCCGCTCGGTGCTGACCACCCGCCCTGACGCGGACGCGCGGGACGCGGCGCACACCATGCTCACCCACCGGGTGGGCGCGCTGCCCGTCGTGGACGACCAGGGGCGCGTGGTGGGGGTCGTGACGGTCAGCGACGTGCTGCGCGATTACGCGTACGAGGACGGACTGAAACCCGGTGCCGCCCAGAGTGGCGCGGAGGGGCCGGCGTGAGCGGCCCTCACCACCCGCAGGAGGGCGGTGAGGCCCCGCGCGGCGCGCTGGTCGTGGTGATCACCCTGGTGCTGAGCATCCTGAGCCTGTGGATGCTGGCGCTGGGCGTCCTGCAGGGGCGGGCCTGACATGAGCCGCGCACCTGAATCCGCCCCGCCCGCCCGGCTGGATCACCACGCCCTGGAACGCTACGAGACCGCGTGGCTGGGCGTGGCGGTGGTCATGACGGCGCTGCTGTTCGTGGGCGTGCTGGCCAGCGTGATCAGCGGCACCTACCCGCTGCTGGACGCGGGCAGCGGGCATGCGCACGACGGTCCCATTGTCCGGGGCCGTGTGGATCCGAAGACTCTGGCCGAGACGCCCTTCGCGAAACCGGGCCTGGTCGTGGACGCGGCCGGGCAGCCTGCCCTGAACGCTCAGGGCACCCTGGACGCGTACATCGTGGCGGGGAACTTCACGTTCCAGCCCGCAGTGCTGCGCGTCCCGGCGGGCGTCCCCGTCACGCTGCACGTCACCGCGACCGACGTCGCGCACGGGTTCGAGGTGACCGGCACGAACATCAACGCCGAGATCCTGCCTGGGCACGTCGCCTCCCTGACCGTCACGTTCCGCCACCCGGGTGAGCAGCACGCCATCTGCAACGAGTACTGCGGAGTGGGGCATCACAACATGATCACCCGCTTCGTGGTCGACCCGCCTGCCACAGGCGCCAAGGAGACCCAGTGACCACCGCCCTTCCCTCCAAGTCGGCCCCCAGCGCGGCGCTGCCGGGCCTGGACGCCGCCACGCTGAGCAGCCTCAAGAAGCTCACGCAGTACTACGCCGTGACCGCCTTCATCGCCCTGATGATCGGCGTGCTGCTGGGGCCGCTGCAGGCGCTGAACTACGGCGGCATCAACGTGTACGACTATCCCCTGCTGAAGGTCCTGATCAAGTCGTACTACCAGGGCCTGACGCTGCACGGCGTGCTGAACGCACTGGTGTTCACGCAGTTCTTCATCAGCGGCTGGATGCTGTACCTGCCGGTGCGCGACCTGAACGCCCGCCCGAACATGAAATTTGCGTGGTTCACGTACCTGATGATGACCGCGGGGCTGCTCACGGCCGCTGTGCCGCTGCTGACGAACAACGCGACGGTGCTGTACACCTTCTACCCGCCGCTGGAGGGCAGCCCGGTGTTCTACATCGGCGCGGCCGTGATGGTCGCCGCGAGCCTGCTGGTGGCCGGGCAGGTCGTGTGGCTGTGGCTGGCCTGGAAACGCGCCCACCCGGGCCGCGTGACGCCCGTCGTGACGTACATGAGTGTCGCCACGTGGCTGATGTGGGTCGTGGCGGCGCTGGGCCTCGTGATTGAGGTTGTGGTCATGCTGATCCCCTGGTCGCTGGGCCTGACCCGCGGCGTGGACCCGCTGCTGGCCCGCACGCTGTTCTGGTGGACGGGGCACCCCATCGTGTACTTCTGGCTGCTGCCGGCATACATCTCGTGGTACGCGTTCCTGCCGCGGCAGGCGGGGGGCCGCATGGCCAGCGAGGGCCTGACCCGCCTGGCGTTCGCGATGTTCCTGGTGTTCAGCGTGCCCGTGGGCCTGCACCACCAGTACGCCGACCCGAACGTGCAGAACAGCTGGAAGATCATCCACATGTTCCTGACGTTCCTGGTCGCGGTGCCCAGCCTGCTGACCGCGTTCAGCGCCGCCGCGTCGCTGGAGGACGCCGCCCGCGCCCGGGGGGGCCGGGGCCTGATCGGCTGGGTGCGCCGCCTGCCGTGGGGGAACGCCAGCATGACCGCGCAGGTGCTCGCCATGATCTCGTTCATTTTCGGCGGGGCGGGCGGCATTGTGAACGCGTCCATTGCGTTCTCGCCGGTGATTCACAACACCGCGTGGATTCCCGGGCACTTCCACATCACGGTGGGCACGGCGACCACCCTGACGTTCATGGGCGTGATGTTCTGGCTGGTGCCGCACCTGACCGGCAAGCGGCTCGCGTCGCCCCGCCTGGCGCTGGCGTCGGTGTGGTGGTGGTTCACGGGCATGATGCTCTTCGCGCTGGGCATGCACTGGCAGGGCCTGGCGGGCGTGCCCCGGCGCGCGCAGGTGAGCGCCTCGACGCAGCAGGCGGTGTACGACGCCATGCACCTCGGTCTGCCGAAGGCGATCACGGCGGCCAGCGGCATCGTGCTGTTCATCGCGGCCATCCTCTTCTACACGGTGCTGTGGCGCACGCTGCTCTCCCGGCGCGTGGACGACCCGGAAAGCACCCCGATCCCCGCCAGTGAGGCCATCAGCCCCGCCGGGGAGACCCTGGCCGGGGCGAGCCCGCTGGTGCGCCGCACCGAGCCGCTGCTGGCCCTGACGTTCGTGGCCCTCGTGCTGGTGATCTTGGTGTACGGCCCGGTCATCGCGCCGATGCTGGCGAACTACCAGTTCATTCCCGGCCAGAGGCTCTGGTGAGCGGCATGAACGAGGCACACGGGGGCTGGTTCACGCCGGGGCAGATCGCGGGCTTTGTGGGGCTGCTGGTGCTGGGCGTGGCGCTGGGCGCCGGCTCGTATGGGGCCGGGCACCGCCTGGCGGGCACGGGCAGCGGCGCAGTCGTCGCGGCGGCCAGCAGCGCCGCCACCCCGGACGGCAGCGTCCTGTACGCCGGGAACTGCGCCGGCTGCCACGGCGCGAAGGCCGAGGGCGCGGTCGGCCCCGCCCTGAAGGTCGTGGGCGGCTGGAGCGCCGCCGACTTCCGGCACGCGGTGCTGGACGGGAAGGCCCCGGAAGGCCGCACGCTGGGCGTCGTGATGCCCCGCTTCGCCACCACCGGCCTGGACGGCGCGCCCCCCACCGACGCGCAGCTGGACGCCATCCAGGCGTACGTGAAGACCCTCCAGTGACCGCATGCGGCCCGGCCCCTGAACGGGGGTGGGCCACTCTCATGCTGGGCGCATCCCCTGCCCGGACGGGCCGGCCTACACTCCGGGCGACCCAGCTGGACACCCTGCCCAGCGCGACAGGGACGCGCCCGCTTCGTCCCCAGGAGACCCATGAAACACCTGACCCTGCTGGCCATCCTCGCCTCCACCAGCCTCGTTCACGCTGCCGGTACGCAGGCCGTCACGGTCCGCATGTCCGAGATGATGTTCATGCCCATGAACCTCAGCCTGAAAGCCGGGCAGAAGGTCACGATCACGCTGAAGAACACCGGCAAGGCCGACCACGAATTCCAGCTGTACGCCAAACCCAGGACGCTCCCCAGGGGCGAGAACGCCTGGGACGCCTACATGGAGAAGAACTCCATCTGGCTGGCCAGCAGGGACACCGCGCTGAAGATCGCCGGGAAGGCCGTGACCGGCAAGTTCATTGAGGTGGCCCTGAAACCCGGGCAGTCCGCCACGCTGAGCTTCACGCCCGCGCACGCCGGCACTTTCGAGATGGCCTGCCACGAGCCCGGCCATTACGAGGGCGGCATGAAAGGCACCGTCACCGTGAAGTGAGGCCGCCCGGGGCAGGCGTTCCCCCGCGTGGGATTGACAGCCTGCCCCTGCGCCTTTAAGCTGTGTGGGCCTGACAGGACGTAGGCCAGCGTGGTGGGTTTAGCTCAGCCGGTTAGAGCGCCGCTCTGTGGAAGCGGAGGTCGTGGGTTCAAATCCCATAATCCACCCCACACTGAAATCCCGGCCCCAGGCATCAGCCCAGGGCCGGCTTTCATTTCAAGTTCAGACACAACCAGCGTGCGGGGATGGCGGAATTGGTAGACGCACCAGACTTAGGATCTGGTTCCCGTAGGGAGTGAGGGTTCAAGTCCCTTTCCTCGCACCACCCAGACAGAACAGCTCGCCGTGACGCGGGCTGTTCTCATTTCTGCCCGTGCACGCCGTCAGGTCATTCAGCGTTCAGCGCGAGGAACTGATGCACGAGGGCGATGCTCATGCTCCCCTCGCCGACGCTGCTGGCCACGCGCTTGACTGAGCCGCGCCGCACGTCCCCGGCCACGAACACGCCGGGAACGCTGGTTTCCAGTGGGAACGGGTCGCGGCTGAGCGGCCACGCGCCCTGCGGCGCCAGGTCCAGGCCCGAGCAGACGTAGCCGCGCTCGTCGCGCAGGACCACGCCATCCAGCCAGTCGGTGCGGGCGTCCGCGCCGATCAGCACGAACAGTGAGTCGGTCTGCACATGTTCGTCCTCGCCGGTGTCCGAGTGGTGCACGGTCAGGCCACTCAGGTGCGCGTCGCCGTGCAGGGCCGTGACCTCGCAGCACTCGCAGATGCGCACGTTGTCCCGGGCGCGCAGCTGGTCGATCAGGTACTGCGACATACCGCGTTCCACCTGTGGCGCGCGGATCAGCAGGGACACGCGCCGGGCGTAGTTCGAGAAGAACATGGCCGCCTGCCCGGCCGAGTTGCCCCCGCCGATCAGGTACACGTCCTTGCCGCGCGTACCGGGCGCTTCGGTGCGGGCCGCGCCGTACCACACGCCGCGCCCCACGAAGCGGTCCACGCCGCCAAGTGGCAGCGCCCGCCACGTCACGCCCATGGTCAGCACCACGCTGCGGGCACGCACCCGCGCGCCGCCGTCGAGCACCACCTCGTGCGTGTCCGGGCCGGGCACCAGGGTCTCTACCTCACGGGTCGTGACGACTTCCGCGCCGAAGCGGCGGGCCTGCCGCAGCGCCCGCGCGCTCAGTTCCCCGCCGGACAGCCCGGTCGGGAAGCCCAGGTAGTTCTCGATGCGGCTGCTCGTGCCGGCCTGACCGCCCGGGGCTTCTTTCTCGATCAGCAGGGTGCACAGGCCCTCCGAGGCGCCGTACACCGCGGCCGCCAGACCGGCCGGGCCGCCGCCCACGATCACCACGTCGTACTCCTGCATGGTGGGGTCCACCTGCAAACCCACGCGCGGCGCGAGGTCCCGCACGCTGGGGCGGATCAGCACCTGGCCGTCCGGAAGCACCACGGCCGGGAGGGGGCCCGCCTCGACCCCCGTGGGAATCTCGCAGGCCAGGGTGGGGGTGCCCGGGTCCAGCCAGCGGAACACCACCTGATTGCGGGACAGGAAGTCGCGCAGCCCGAAGCAGTGCAGGTCGTCCGCCGAGCCCACCAGCAGCGTCACGGCGGGCGGGGCGTCCAGCACCACGCGCTGGAGGTTCTGCACGCGGCGGGTCATGTTCGACACGACGGTGCCCGCCAGGGTGTCCGAGTAGCGCAGCAGCGCCATGAAGTCCTGAGAGTCCACCCGCATGACCCGCACTGGCGTCCGGGCGCGCAGGTCCACTGTGGCGGACGTGCCCAGCAGCAGCGGCAGCTCCCCGAATGAGTCGCCGGGACCGTAGGTGTCCACCGCCTGCGGCTCGCCCGCGACGTCCTTCGTGACGTTCAGTTCACCCTCAAGCAGCACGAAGAACGCGACCGAGTCGCCCTCGCGGATCAGGTACTCGCCCGGGTTCAGGCGCACGTCCGCCGAGTCGGCGGCCAGGGCGTGCAGCAGTTCCTCGGCCAGGTCCGCGAAGATGGGGACCTGGCGCAGGCAGTCCGGTGTGATCATGCGGGCGTTCCGTGGCGTGCGGGGGTGTTCATGGCCGTACCGGTCAGTGTACGCCCCGCCCGGTGCGGGCCGTTCGGCCGCAGGGGCGCGCCCAGGCGAGACGCGCAGCGGACGGGGCCCGCGGGGCCCTGCGGCCTCCTGTCCACCGCGCGTAAATGCACTATCATGCTTGGCGGCATGTCGCGCCCAGGCCCCCGCGGTGGTGGGGAGCCGGTGAGCGGCAGGGCAGATTCAACAGAGGAACGCGCCGCGCACGCCCGCACGCACCCCCACCGGGGCCTGACGGCGGGCGGAAGCGGCGCAGACGGGAGACCCAATGGCAGAGCTGATCAGCAGAGAAGGCAACAAGGTGGAATTCAAGGTGTCGGTGCCCGCCGCCGAAGTGAACCGCGCCTACGACCAGGTGTGGGCCGGTCTGGCGCGCGACGTGCGCGTGCCCGGCTTCCGCCCCGGCAAGGCTCCCCGCAAGGTCATCGAGGGTCGCGTGGGCAAGGGCTACGTCGAGCAGGAAGTCCGTGACCGCCTGCTGGAAACGCACTACACCCAGGCCGCCCGCGAACTGAAACTCAGCCTCGTGGACGCCAACATCGAGCCGCAGGCCCTGGCCAGCGGCCAGACGTTCGAGTTCACCGTAAAGGGCGAGACGTACCCTGAAGTGAAACTCGCCGACTGGAGCGGCCTGAGCCTCAGCGCCGCCGCGCCCGAGATCACCGACGAGGTGCTCGAGCGCACCCTGAACGACCTGCGCGAGCGCAACGCCACCTTCGAGAGCGTCGAGCGTCCCATCGAGGCCGGCGACCAGGTGACCATCGAGGAAGAAGGCGAGGACGGCGGCACGTACCCCGTGTACCTGGACGTCGCCGAGGCGCACGTCCGTGACGCGCTGGTCGGCAAGACCAAGGGCGACACCGTGGAGATCACCGTGCCCGCGCACAGCCACGGCGACCACGAGCACGCCGAGCACACCGTGACCGTCAAGGTCGTGGACGTGAAGACCAAGCAGTTGCAGGAGCTCGACGACGCCTTCGCGGGCAGCCTGAACTTCGACTCCCTGGAACGCCTGCGGACCGACCTGAAGGGTGAACTGGAACGCCGCGCGCAGCAGGAGGGCGAAGCCGCCCGCCGCGAGGAGTTCATCACCGCGCTGGTGGACGGCATGGAAGCCGACATTCCCCAGGCGCTGCTGGAGCGCCGCCGCGAGGGCATGCTCGAAGAGATCAAGGACGACCTGGGCCGCCAGGGCGTCAAGTGGGGCGAGTACGAGGCGTTCATGCAGGAGCAGGGCAAGCTGGACGACTTCATGGCCGACCTGGGCAAGAACGCCGAGAGCCGCGTGAAGCGTGACCTGGTGCTGGAGAAGCTGGCCGAGGACCTGAAGGTGCAGGTCAGCGACGCCGAGTTCAACCAGACCATGAACGCGCTGGCGCAGGCCAACGGCCTGACCCCAGCCGAGCTGAGCAAGCAGCTCGGGCCGAACGGCATCAACTCGTACTACATCAGCCTCGTGCGCGAGAAGGGCCTTCAGCAGGCCATCGCCCAGCTGTCCGGCGCCAAGAGCGAGGGCAGCGAGGCCGCCGAGAGCACCGACGAGCAGAGCACCGAAACCAGCGCGGAGTAATTCCGTCTGAGGGCCGGGGCGTTCCTGCGGGAGCGCCCCGGTTTTTCTGCTGGCCCTGACTGGATGAGGGGGGTGAGCCGTCTGCTCGGATGATCCGGACAGAATCTGGACTCAATTCATTGAACGTCCGTTCAAAGAATGCTACGGTGCCCCTATGAGCACCCCCTCCCCCACCCGGCCCACGCTGGGCATCACGGCCCTGGGCATGTACGTGCCCGAACGCGTCGTACCCAACAGCGAATTTGAAGCCCGCATGGACACCAACGCCGAGTGGATCGAATCCCGCACCGGCATCCGCGAACGCCGCTTCGCCGCGCCCGACCAGTACACCAGTGACGTGGGCGTCCTGGCCGTGCGCGACATGCTGCGACGCGACCCACAGGCCCTGCAGGACGTGGACGCCATCATCTGCGCCACCGTCAGCCCCGACGCGCTGATGCCCTCCACCGCCGCGCTGATCGGCATGCAGGTCGGCCTGACCGGCGCGGCCGCCTTCGACCTCTCGACCGCGTGCAGCGGCTTCGTGTACGCCCTGAGCGTCGCGCAGGGCCTGATCCTCGCGGGCAGCGCCCGGCGCGTGCTGGTCGTCGGCGCCGAGGCCCTGAGCAAAGTCGTGGACCAGAATGACCGCAACACCGCCATCCTCTTCGGGGACGGCGCGGGCGCCGCCGTGGTCGGCCCAGTGCCCGCCGGGTACGGTTTCCAGGACTTCATCATGGGCGCCGACGGCAACGGCGGGTCCAGCCTGTACCTGCGCTGCGCCGCCCCCAACCTCCCCGGCGGCTTCCCCATGGGCGAATCGGTCGGCATGAACGGCCGCGAGGTCTTCAAGTTCGCCGTGCGCGTCCTGGGGGACAGCGGCACGCAGGTCCTCGCCAAGAGCGGCCTGACCACCGCTGACGTGGACTGGGTCATCCCGCACCAGGCGAACGTGCGGATCATCGAGGCCGCCATGGACCGCTTCGGGCTACCCATGAGTAAGACCATCGTGAACCTCGACCGCTACGGGAACACCAGCTCCGCGACCGTGCCGCTCGTGCTGCGCGAGGGCGTGGACGCCGGGCAGATCACAGACGGGCAGCAGCTCCTGCTGATCGCGTTCGGCGGCGGCCTGAGCTGGGTGGCGGGCACCATGAAATGGTGGGACGGCGCGCCCAGCCTGAAAGCCGAGAGCAAGGCAGAGGTAACCGCATGAAGATCGCCGCACTCTTCCCCGGTCAGGGCTCGCACAGCGTCGGCATGGGCGCCGACCTGACCGCCGCGTTCCCCGAGGCCGCCGAGGTGTACACCCAGGTCGAGCACGTCCTGCCAGGCCTGCGCGCCGTGATCGAGCAGGGCCCCCTGGAAGACCTAACCCTGACCGCCAACCAGCAGCCGGCGCTGGTCGCCGCGAGCGTCGCCGCGTACCGCGCGTGGCGCGCCCACACCGGCCTGACGCCCGCGTTCGCCGCCGGGCACTCGCTGGGCGAGTACTCCGCACTGGTGGCCGCCGACGCCCTGAGCCTCGGGGACGCGCTGCGCCTGACCCGCCAGCGCGGCGAACTCATGCAGGCCGCCGTGCCGGTCGGTGCGGGCGCCATGAGCGCCGTCATGGGCGACCCGGCGGTCGTCGCGGAAGTCTGCGCCGGGACCGAGGGCGCGCAGCCCGCGAACTTCAACGCCCCCACCCAGACCGTCATCAGCGGCACGAAGGGCGGCGTGGACGCTGCGAACGCCGCCCTGAAAGCACGTGGCCTGAAGGCCATCCCCCTGAAAGTCAGCGCGCCCTTCCACTGCCCGCTGATGGCGCCCGCTGCCGCCGGGCTCGCCCCGGAGCTCCAGACGACCGCGTTCGCGCCCCCCGCCTTCCCGGTGTACGCGAACGTCACCGCGCAGCCGAACACCGACCCCACCGCCCTGCCGGGACTGCTGACCGAGCAGATCACCGGGGCCGTGCGCTGGGTCGAGACCATCCAGGCGCTTGCCGCCGTGGGTGCGGACGTGTTCATCGAGTTCGGTCCCGGCACTGTCCTGACCGGCCTCGTCAAGCGCATCCTGCCCGACGCCCGCACCATCAACGTCGGCACCGCCGCGCAGGTACAGGACTTCACGCTGTGAACCTGGCCGCGTTCCAGGACGCGCTGAATGCCCGTGGTGCGGAGGTGGCCGCATTCTTCGCGGCCCTGCCCGCACAGGACTTCACGCGCGCCGCACCGGAACGCTGGTCGCCCGCGCAGCACCTCGATCACCTGATCCGCTCGCACAAGGTGCTGGCGCTGGCCCTCTCCATACCGCGCGACCGCTTCGGCTGGGGGCAGCGCACGCCGGCCGGCAGCCGCAGTGCCGCCGAGCTTCAAGCGGCGTACCTGGAGGCGCTGCGCGGCGGCGTGAAGGCCTCAGGCCGCTTCCTGCCCGACCCGCAGGGCACCCAGGCGGAACTGGTGCAGACCTACCGCGACTCGGTCGCCCTGCTGGAGCATCACCTCGCCGCCGACTGCACAGACACCGAATTGCACGGCGCGACGCTGCCCCACCCGGCCCTGGGTGAGGTCACCTTGGCCGAGATGCTGCACTTCACCCTGTACCACGACCTGCATCACCTGCGGGGCGTGCAGAATGCACTGAAGCTTCAAACACTGGAGATCCCATGACCGAACCAATCCGTAAAGTCGCCCTGGTGACCGGCAGCAGCCGGGGCCTAGGCAGAGCCATGGCCCTGAACCTCGCCGAGAGCGGCTTCGACGTCGCCATCCACTACGGCCGGAACGCCGACGAGGCCCGCAAGGTCGCCGACGAGGCCGCCACGCACGGCGTCCGCGCCGAGGTGTTCGGCGCCGACCTGACCGTCCCCGCGAACGCCGGAGCGCTCGTCGAGGACGTCATCAAGACGATGGGCCGTCTGGACGTGCTCGTGAACAACGCCGGGATCACGCGGGACACCCTCGCGATCCGCATGAAGGACGAGGACTGGGACGCCGTCCTCCAGACGAACCTGTCCAGTGCGTTCACGGCGTGCCGCGCGGCGATCAAGCACATGATGCGCGCCCGCTCGGGCCGGATCATCAACATCGCCAGCGTGGTCGGCCTGATGGGCAACCCCGGGCAGGCGAACTACGTGGCGAGCAAGGCGGGCCTGATCGGCCTGACCAAGGCGCTGGCCAAGGAGTACGGCGGGCGCGGCATCACCGTGAACGCCGTGGCGCCCGGCTTCATCGAGAGCGACATGACCGCGCAGCTGCCCGACACCGTGCAGCAGGCGTACCTGGGCGGCATTCCCCTGGCGCGCTTCGGGCAGCCGGAGGAGGTCGCGGCGCTCGTGGCGTTCCTGGCCAGCGATGGCGCGGGGTACATCACCGGGCAGACCATCGGCGTGGACGGCGGGCTGAACCCTCACTGAACGGCGCGTGCCACCGGTCATTTCATGACCGTTGAACCCCGTTCAAATCAGCTGCCTCTCATGGACGCCGCGTGTAGACTGGCGCAGACTTCAGTATCAGGAGGTACGAACTCATGGCAACTTTTGATGATGTGAAAGACGTGATCGTGGACAAGCTGGGTGTGGACGCCGACAAGGTCAGCCCCGAGGCGCGCTTCGTGGAAGACCTGGGCGCCGACAGCCTGGAGACCGTGGAACTGATCATGGGTCTGGAAGACAAGTTCGGCATCACCATCAGCGATGAAGACGCCGAGACGATCCGCACCGTGCAGGCCGCTGTCGACTACATCGAGAGCAAGCAGTAACTCAGGCCGCTCCCCCAACGCGGGGGGCAGCGTGACGGGCGGGGTGCGGGCAGAAATCCGCCTCCCGCCCCAACTTTTTCCGGGTGGCCCCGTGCGGGGCGGGCCCAGTCAGGAGGGAAGCCAGTGGGTGTTTCAGGACTGAAACGGGTGGTGATCACGGGCCTGGGGCCGGTCACGCCCATCGGGGTGGGCGCGCAGGCGTTCGCGCAGGCGCAGCGGGCCGGGAAGAGCGGCATTGCGACCATCACGCGCTTTGACCCGGCGGAGACCGGCAGCAAGATCGCGGGTGAGGTCAATGACGACCTGTCCGCGTTCGTGGACCCGCGCGAGGCGAAGAAACTCGACCGGTACGTGCAGCTGGCCCTGGCGGGCGCGGCGCTGGCTGTGCAGGACAGCGGCCTGAGTGAGGACGAGCTGCGCGGCGAGCGCACCGGCACCGTGATCGGCAGCGGCATCGGCGGCGTGAAGACCTTCGAGGATCAGGCCGGGGTGCTGCACTCGCGCGGTCCGGGCCGCATCAGCCCGATGTTCATCCCCATGATGATCGCGAACATGGCGACCGGGCACGTCGCGATGCGCTACGGCGCGACCGGCCCGAGCAGCACGGTCGTCACCGCCTGCGCCACCGGCACCGGCGCGATCGGGGACGCCGCGCGGTACATCCAGCTGGGTCTGGCGGACGTGATGATCGCCGGGGGCAGCGAGGCCGCCATCACGCCCATCGCCATCGGGGGCTTCTCGAACATGAAGGCGCTGTCCACCCGCAACGACGAGCCGGAACTCGCCAGCCGTCCCTTCAGCGCCTCCCGTGACGGCTTCGTGCTGGGTGAGGGCGCCGGCGTGGTCGTGCTGGAGGAGTACGAGCACGCCGTGAAGCGCGGCGCGACCATCTACGCCGAGGTCGTCGGGTACGGCACCAGCGCCGACGCGCACCACATCACCATGCCCGCCCCCGAGGGCCGCGGCGCGCAGGTCGCCATGCGCATGGCGCTCGCCACGGCAGGCGTGAACCCCGATCAGGTCGGGTACATCAACGCGCACGGCACGAGCACGCACTTCAATGACCTGCACGAGACGCAGGGCATCAAGCACGTGTTCGGCAAGCACGCCCACACCCTCGCCATCAGCTCAACGAAGAGCATGACCGGGCACCTGCTCGGCGCGGCGGGCGCCGTGGAAGCCATCGCAGTCGCGCAGGCCCTGAAGGACGGTATCCTGCCGCCCACCATCAACCTCACCGACCCCGACCCGGAACTCGATCTGGATTACATCCCCCTGGAAGCCCGCGAGGCGCAGGTGGAGTACGCGCTGAGCAACTCCTTCGCGTTCGGCGGGCAGAACGCCGCGCTGCTGTTCAAGAAGATCTGAGACTCCGATTGAACGGTTTTTGCAAACCGTTCAATCCGAGCGGAGCGAGTAGGAGTAGAGCGGAGTCCGGGCGTGAAGTTGGCAACCCGCTGTGGTTCCGGGTTGTCAACGAAACAAACGGACTCCGTATGAGATTCACAGCAGAGGCCCCCTCCGATCACTGGAGGGGGCCTCTTGCTGCTTGAGGGCTTCAGATGGCCTGCACGTCGAACTTCAGGCCCAGTGCGGCGAGGTCGTCGCTGTTGGGGTCGCGGCCGGTCACGACGCCGTACGTGGCGCGTTCTGGGGTGAGGTAGGTGTCCATGACGCGGCGCAGGTCGTCGAGGGTGACGGCCAGCAGACGGGCCTTGTAGGCCTGCTCCACGTCCTGGGTGTAGCCGGCGTGGTCGCCGTAGATGCGGCGGCGGCCGGCGGTGTCGGGGCTGGTCAGGGGGTCGAGGATCTTGCTGGCGGAGAGGATCGCCTCGGTCAGTTCGCGTTCGCCCAGGTCGCCGTTCAGGAACGCGCGGGCGTCTTTGAACACCTGGTAGGTGCGGGTGACGTGCGGGTCGCGGTAGCTGCTCATGGCGAAGACGCCCTCGCGCGGGTCGAAGCTGGCGGCGCCGCCGTACGCGCCGCCCTTCTCGCGCAGTTCGGGCAGCAGGTACTCGCTGCGCAGCACGCGGGACAGGACGAGCAGGGCGGGGCTGTCGGGGTGGGAGTAGGGGACGGTGGGGAACGCGACGGCGTTGTACGAGACGGGCACGTCGGTCGTGCGGGCCTGCGGGGCGCGCGTGGGGAGCGTGGGGGCGGGGCGGCCGACGGGGGCGTCGCCGCTGAACAGCCCCGTGAGGGGAGTCAGGTCGAGGTTCAGGTCGTCGGGCGTGGCGGTCAGGGCGACGAGGGGTTCCGCCGTGCGGATCAGGTCCCGCAGGCGCCCGAAGCGCTTGAGCAGGGCGTCCAGTCCGCCCTCGCCTTCGACGGTGGCTTTCAGGGTGGCCAGGGCGGTCAGGCCGCTGAAGCGTTCCTGCACGGCGCCCGTGGCGTTGAGCTGCGCGGCGGCGAGGCGTTCGGCGTAGGCGTTCCCGGCCTGCACGACGCTGGCCTTCAGGCCCGCGAGGCGCTGCTTGAGCAGCTGCTCCAGGCGGTCGCGGGTGAATTCGGGCGCGGCGATCAGGTCGCGCAGCACCTCAACCAGGGCGGGGGCGTTGCGGGCCAGGGCCTTGCCGCTGAAGGTCACGGCGAGGCGCACGGCGTTCAGGTCGTCCGGAGGGGTGCCCACGCCGACGGCGGCGCTGACGCCGCCCGTGACGGCCTCGATGCGGCGCGCGAGGCTCACGTAGTCCTGCCCGGCGGCGCCGCTGCGGGTCACGGCGAAGGTGTACAGCGGCAGCGCGTCCAGCAGGTCGTCCGGCAGCGCGGGGAGGCGTAGTTGCACGTCCAGGTACGTGAGGCCGCCGGTAGGCTGCGCGGCGCGGGCCACGCGGGCGCGGCCGGGCTGCTCGGTGTGGTAGGTCACGGCGGGCGCGGCGGTGGGGATGTCCTCCAGGCCCAGGGTGGGCAGGACGCTGCGGTCGGCCTCCTGACCCTGGAGTTCCTTGAGGCGCAGGCTGTCCGCGACGATGCGGGCGCGGTCCTCGTCGGTGAAGTCGGCGCTGAGACGCTCGACGAGGGCGGCTTCGTCCGCCTCGGCTCGTTCGGCCAGGGCGGGGTCGGGCGTGACCTCCAGCGTGACGCGGTGAGGGTTGGCGAGCAGCTCACGCAGCATTGGCTCGAACACCGCGCCCTGCGCTAGGTCGGTCCGCAGGCGCTCCAGTTGCGCGTCGAGGCGGAGGCCGGTGACGGGGTCGCCGCCCTGCATCCAGGGGCCGAGCAGGCGGAACATCACGCCCAGCGCGAAGGGGTAGCCGCTGTTGCTGACCTCCTTCTGCGCGATCTCGAACTGGTGGAGGCTGCTCTCGATCAGTTCCGGCTCGATGCCCTGCGTGGCGATCTCTTCCAGGGTGCGCAGGACGAGCGCCTCGACCTCGGCGGCCTTCCCGGCAGGGAGGCCCTTGAGTCCGGCGGCGAAGGCCCCCTCGCGGAACGAGTCGCGGTAGCCGCTGCCGTCCGCCAGGGCGCTGCCCAGCCCGGACTCGATCAGCGGGCGGGTCAGGGGCGCGGCGGGGTTGCCCAGCAGCACGTCACTCAGGACGCTCCAGCGCAGGTTCAGGTCCGGGTCGCTGGAATGCCCGAGCTTCCAGCCGACGAGCACCTGCGCGCCGCGTTCCACGTCCGTGCCGGGGTACACGGCGCTCTCGTGGCGCGGCGCGTCGAACGCGGGCTGGTCGGGAATGCTGACGTCCAGCGTCTGCGGCGCGAACTGCGCCATGACGTGGTTCTCGATGGCGTCCAGGATGCGCGCCAGCGGCAGCTGCCCGTACGTGTAGAAGAACGCGTTGCTAGGGTGGTAGTGCGCCGCGTGGAAGGCCCGCAGGCCCTCGTAGCTCAGGTTCGGGATCTCCTCGGGGGCGCCGCCGCTGTTGTTCGCGTACGTCAGGTCCGGGTACAGCGCCTTGCCGAACGCGCGCCACATGACCGAACCGGGGCTGGCCATCGCGCCCTTCATCTCGTTGTACACGACGCCCTGCAATTTCAGCGGCGTGGTGGGGTCGTCGGGCGTGGCGAATTCGAAGCGGTGCCCGTCCTGCCGGAAGCTCTCGTAGCGCATCAGCGGGAAGAACGTGGCGTCCAGGTACACGGCCAGCAGGTTGAAGAAGTCCTTCTCGTTACGAGTGGAGAACGGGTAGGTCGTCCAGTCGCTGGCCGTCATGGCGTTCATGAACGTGTTCAGCGACCTGGGCAGCATCGAGAAGAACGGGTCCGGCACCGGGAAGCGCTGGCTGCCCATGAGCACCACGTGTTCGAGGATGTGCGCCACGCCGGTGCTGTCCTGCGGGACGGTGGGGAACGTCACGCCGAACGCCGAGTTGTCGTCCGCGCGGATCACGTGCGCGTGCCGGGCGCCCAGTTCGTGGCGCAGCAGCACCAGCGTGCCCTGCATCTCCGGCAGGAGTTCGACCCGTTCGACGGTATAGCGGCCCAGCGTCTCGCCAACGCGCGGCGCGGCGGGCAGTGAATCCATGATCGTCATATGCCCGGCAGTCTAAACCCGGTCCCGGCGCGCCGTGCGGGAAGTCGGGCACGATTCATGCTCCCATCACCCCCGGGCGGGGCCGCGCGGCTACACTGCTGGGCATGGCACATTCGCGTTTCGCTGCCCGGCGGGGGCTGAGCGTCCTGCTGGCCTGCGCGCTGCCCGTGGGGGCGCTCGTCGCCTGCGGGCAGGACCTCTCGGGCACGTCCAGCACCAGCGCCCGCGACGCGCTGTACTTCAACGAGCGCGCCAGCGGCCTGCCGCCCGTGTACCTCCAGGAGCCGTACACCGCGGCCATTGAGGTGGCGGGCGGCGCGGGACCGTACACGGTGCGCAAGATTGAGGGGACCCTCCCGCCCGGCCTGACCCTGAACGGCACGACCCTGAGCGGCACGCCCAGCAAGGCTGGGACGTACACGTTCACGCTGGAAGCCACTGACTCCACCCTGAGCAGCAAGCAGAAGTCCTACACGGTGAACGTGCAGGAACTGCCGCCCCTGAGCCTGGCCCTGACGCTGCCCAGCGGCCAGATCCGCGGTGAGACCCGCGTACCCGTGACCATCAGCGCGCCGCGCAGCGTGCGGGCCGCGCGCCTGACCTGGACCCTCCCGGCGAATGTGACGGTCACGCGCGTGCAGCCCGAAGGCGGGGCGCTGGTGTTCTGGCGGCAGGACGGGACGCGCCTGACGGTCGATCTGGGCTTCAAGGCCGTGCCGCGCAGCGGGACGCGCGTGGCACTGATCAGCGTGAAGCCCGCCGCGCCCGTCACGCTGGGGACACCTGCCCTGGCCTACGAGGCCCGTGGCGGGGACGGCAAGATGCTGGCGCAGAAACTGTCCGCCGAGGAGCAGAAGAAACTCGATGACCAGAAGGCCGCCGAGCAGAAAGCTGCCGAGCAGAAAGCAGCGGAGCAGAAGAGCACGGCTCAGCCGGGCACCACGCCGCCCGGGACCAGCACCCCGCCGGCCGGGCAGACCCCGCCCTCCAACGAGACGCCCAAGGCTGATCCGCCCCCCACGGACGGGTCAGGGGGGGGCAAGTGAACGCGCGCGCCGCGCTGGCCGCCGCGCTCCTGAGCGTCAGCCTGGGGGGTCTGTGTCCTGCCGGGGCGACCACCGCGCCCACCCTGACGCTGGCGCAGCAGGCGCAGCGGGCCGAGGTGATCGTGCGCGCCACGCTGGGCACTCCCGCCGAGGTGAAAGACGGCGAGGTGACGTACCTGGCGTACCCGCTGACGGTCACCGAGACCATCGCCGGCGATCCCACGCGCCTGCCGCAGCAGGAGGGCACGCCCGCCCTGTTCGTCCTGAAAGGCGTGGACGGTCTGCCTGAGCTGCGCGCGGGGCTGGAGGTCGTGGCGCTGCTGTACGCCGCGCGGCTGGACAGCCCGGTCGTGGGCTTCAATCAGGGCCTGTACGCCGTGACGGGCGGTAAGGTGAGCGCCGGGACCATCACGGACCCCGCGAAATTGCGTGAGGCGCTGCTGAGCGCCCGGGGAGGGAAATGATGCGCGGCCGGTTCCTGACACTTCTGCTGCTGAGCGGCGCCCTGAGCGGCGCGGGCGCGGTCACCGTGAAGCTCCGCCCGCAGGGCGAGGAGCTGACCAGGGCCGTGCAGGCCGCCCTGGCGGCGCTGTCCACGCCGGACTTCCCGGTCACGCTGGACAGCAGCAGCGGCCCCACGCTGACATTGGGGGGCTCTGCGCCCTTCAGCCCGGACGTGGCGGCCCGCAGTTTCGGCAGTGGCGCGGACCGCCGCATCGAGTTCAACCCGCGCGGCCCGCTGAACCTGCAAGACGCCATCCGCGCCGAGCTGACCCAGGAGTGGAAACTGACGGACTGGACGACCGCCAGCGCCCGCGCCCGCCTGAGCGGCGCGGACCTGAACGGCGACGGGAAGATCGACCTGACCGACCTGGCCCTGCTGATGAACAACTACGGCAAGGCCACCAGCCTCGGCGACCTGGACGGCAGCGGCAAGGTGGACGACGCCGACCTGAAACTGTTCAGCGCGCAGTACAAGCTGTGACTCCGATGGGCTGGTGGGCACCACCAGTCCAATCCGAGCGGACTCGGAGAGCTGCGCAGCAGAGCGAGTGGGAACCGTGCGGGTTCCGGGCGTGGAGCTGACGACCCGGCGCCCATCCGGATCATCAGCGGAACAGACGGAACCCGCCAGTGCAAGTCCACACCCCGCCCCACAGACAGGTGGGGCGGGGCGCTGCTACGCTGCGCGGCATGACTGGCGAACAAGGCTACCCCGAGCAGGACACGATTGACCTTCAGGACTTCCTGAAGATGCGCGGCATGGTGGAAACCGGTGGCGAGGCGAAGTTCCGCGTGCAGGGCGGCGAGGTGCGCCTGAACGGTGAGATCGAGACGCGCCGCCGCAAGAAACTGCGCCGCGGCGACATCGTGGAGTACGCCGGGGAGCGCGTGCGGGTGGACTTCTAACGTGACCGCCTCTGCGTACGAGGCGGCGGTGCTGGACTTCCGCCGCCGCAAGGACGAGCACTTCGCGGCGGGGCGCGGGCCGGTCGAACCGGCCGCGTTCCGGGGGCTGGCGTACTACCCGCCGGACGAGACGTGGGCGTTCACGGTGCCCCTGACGCCCCTGCCGCAGGACGCCGGGGCGGAGTGGACGCTGGAGACGAACACGGGCGAGACGCGCACCATGGCCCGCGTGGGCGAGATCCTGCTGCCCCTGCCGGACGGCGAGCGGACCCTGACGGTGTTCGCGCCGCTGGGTGAGGAGCGTCCGGAGCGGGTGTTCATTCCGTTCCGGGACGCCACCAGCGGCCCGGAGACGTACGGCGCGGGCCGCTACCTGGACGCGCCGCTGGACCGGCAGCTAGGTGGGGACGGAGCGCTGGTCCGTGTGGATTTCAACCTGGCGTACCACCCGTACTGCGCGTACGGGGACGGCTGGACGTGTCCACTGCCGCCCCGTGAGAACTGGCTGCCGGACGCGGTGACCGCAGGGGAGCGCCTGAGCTGATCCGCCGCGGGTGATCAAGGGGGCCGGGATGATCCGGCCTCTGTGCTGCGGGGTTCGCTGTCTGGTTCAGCGGGCGACAACGGCGACGTACACCTGCGCCGCGCCCGCCTGAAGCAGGGCGTCCTGACAGGCCAGGGCGGTGAAACCGGTAGTCAGCACGTCATCGACGAGCAGCACCGCCCCGGTGGGCAGGAAGCCCTCGTGGGCGCGGAAGGCGCCGCGAAGGTCCTCGCGCTGCGCGCCGTGCCGCCGGGCCTGCTGCGCCGTGGCGCGGGTGCGGGTCAGGGCGGGCACGCACGGGACGGCCAGGGCGCCCGCCAGCGCGCGGCCCAGCAGTTCCGCCTGATTGAAGCCGCGCTGGCGCTGCCGGGCCGGGTGCAGCGGCACGGGGACGACGGCCTGCACGTCCCACTCGGCGGGCACGCCGGACGCGAGCGCCCCGCCCAGCAGCGCGGCCAGGTCGCGGGCCTGAGCGAACTTCAGTTCCCGCACGGCCCGGCGCCGCACGCCGCTGTACGGGCCGAGGGTCACGAGGTGCGGTTCAGGGCGTGGGCGCAGCGGGCTGTGCGCCTGCACCTGGGGGCGCAGGGCCGCGTGGCACGCCGGGCACAGGCCCGGCTGCGGGCCCAGTTGCGCGCTGCAGCCAGGGCAGGCGCGGGGCAGCAGGGTGCGCAGCGCAGCCAGCAGGGCTGGACCGATCAGGGCCGTCATAAGGGCAGTGAAGCACGTCCGGTTGCGGCGCGGCGCCTCAGGTGACGTTCACGGCTCGTCCGGCGTCAACCCGTCCAGGAAGAGGGGTGGGCGGGTCGCCTCGATCCGCTGCCACGCGGCGTTCAGGCCGTCCGGGTCGAGCATGGGGGCGGCCAGCGCGAAGCACGCGATGTGGTGCGCGCAGACCAGGGCCACGCCGCTGGGCCCCAGGCGGCTGCGTTCGCTGGGCGTGAGGAGACGGGCGAATGCGGCCGGGTCACCCAGCGCGGGGTGGCTGCCCTCACGGATCGCGGCGCGCAGGAACGCGGCGACCTCGGCGGGATTCAGCCAGAAGCCGAACATCAGCTGGTCACTCAGGGCGTCCAGGCGGCGCATGCGGGGGCCGTCCAGCCCGACGCGCACCAGGGACCGCGCGAGGTCCTGGCGTTCCAGGCGCAGCGCGGCGTACTCCGCGAGGCGCAGTTGCTCGCCGGGCGGCGTGACGCGGCCGCCCACAGCGCGGCGCAGGCGGTAGGCGAGCACGTACTCCTGGTATTCGCGCAGCAGGTCGGTGACGGGAGCGGACACGCCGGTCAGTGTAGGCGAGCGCCCATACACCACACGGTTCTTTCACACCCGTTTGATCGGGGGCGGGCATGCTGCGCCCATAGGACAGTCATGCTGGACAACGGCCCGGCCCGCCGCGATGTGGGGACAAAGGCCACCGCTTCTTCCGCTACGCTGCTGGCATCCAAGTCAGTTTCAAGGAGAACCCCATGCACCTGCTGAGGCGCAATCACGAATTCGAATACCGTTCCCTGTCGGGTGCTGACCGGCCCGGCCTGGCGGACCTGTACAGCGACGCGGCGGCCACACGCGCCGTGCTGGTGCTGCGGAATGTGCCGTCGGGTGAGGCCGCGCGGGCCCTGTCGGCCCTGAATCACTCGTGGCTGCCGTACCTGCTGCGCGCCGAGACCACGCTGATGGTCCTGAACCTGCGTCCCCGCGTCAATGGCGGTAAGGCCAGGGCGGTGGTGCTGCCGCTCAGCGCGTAGCGCAGGCCCAGTACGCTGGCGCGGCCCTCCACTGTGGGGGCCGCGCCTCCTTGCACAGAGCCTCAGCGCTCAGCGCGAAACTTCAGGGTGCGCCGGGGGCCGTCTGCACGGCCT
Source organism: Deinococcus radiotolerans (assembly GCF_014647435.1). Classification (NCBI taxonomy): domain Bacteria; kingdom Thermotogati; phylum Deinococcota; class Deinococci; order Deinococcales; family Deinococcaceae; genus Deinococcus; species Deinococcus radiotolerans. The sequence goes on from NZ_BMPE01000008.1 coordinate 82,016, forward strand.
TCAGGGCCAGCAGCGTGGCGGTCACGTCCAGCAGGGCGTGCAGGCCGTACACGGTCAGGCTGACCGCGTCAGGCGCGCCGCTCAGGCCCGCGACGGGCACGACGTTCACGACACCCAGCGCGAGGCTCAGCGGGGCGGTCACGTTCAGCCAGGACAGCAGCCGGGCGCGGGCGTGCGGGTCTTCCGGGTGGGGTGCAGCGCGCACGAGGCTGCCGTACCCGGCGTTCTTCGCCAGGATGAAGCCCAGTTCGATGCTGGCAATCGCGGCCAGGGCCACCGGGTTCGCATTCAGCTGGCCGGATAGGTACGCCAGGGCACTCAGGGCCCACAGCGCCAGCCGCAGCGAGGTCAGCCAGGGGAACAGGGCGCGCAGGGAGCGGCGCACGCCGTCCTCTTCAGGCGTGGGCGCCGCCCGGGTATAGCGGGCGAGCAGTTGCGTCCACCAGACGAGCACCACGGCGGCCAGCAGGGCCCGCAGGGTCGCCAGCCACGCGAACTGATCGGTCAGGCCCGCGCGCCACAGGCTGTACGCGCCCAGGCCCAGGGTCGCGGCGGCCAGCGCCCACAGGGCCGCGAGCGCCGCGGTCCTCCAGCGGTCCGGTGGTCCAGCGGGCCCGCGTGGGGTCATGACAGGCCCAGTTTCGCGGTCAGGCGCTCGCGCACCACCTCCGGCTTGGCCTGCCCGCCCATGGCCTTCATGACCGGTCCGAACAGCGCGTTCATGGCCTTCGCGTTCCCGCCGCGCACCTTCTCCACGGTGGCGGGGTCGGCGGCCATCGCGGCGTCGATGGCAGCGTCGATGGCGGCCGTGTCAGTCACGACGCTCAGGCCGCGCTCCTGCACCAGGGCGGCGGGGTCCTGCCCAGCCAGGACGTCGGGCAGCAGGTCCTTGGCAATCTTGCCGCTGATGGTGCCCGCGTCGATCAGGCCCACCAGCGCGGCGAGGTGCGCGGGTCGCAGGGCGCTGCCGTCCAGCGTCTCCTCGCGCGCGGCGAGCAGGCCGGACACGTCGCCCAGCAGCCAGTTCGCGAGTTTCTGCGCGTCGAGCTTCTGGGCGTCCGGCTGCGCACCGGCCTGGGGTTGCGCGGTCAGGGCCTCGTCGAAAAAGTGCGACAGGGGCACGCTCAGACTCAGGGTCTGCGCGTCCGCCGCGCGCACGCCCGCCGCGAGGTACCGCTCCAGCTTCTGCGCGGGCAGCTCGGGCATCCGCTCACGGACGCGGGCGATCCACTCGGGCGTGATGTCCAGCGGCGGCAGGTCCGGCTCGGGGAAGTAGCGGTAGTCGGCCTCGCCCTCCTTGGTGCGCATCAGGAACGTCTTCTGCCCGCCCTCGTCCCAGCCGAGGGTGTCCTGCGTGATGCGCCCCCCGGCGTCCAGGATGCGCGCCTGCCGGGCAGACTCGAACTCGATGGCGCGCGCCACCGAGCGGAACGAGTTGAGGTTCTTCACCTCGCACTTCGTGCCCCACGGCTCGCCTGGTTTGTGCAGGCTGAGGTTCACGTCGCAGCGCATCTTGCCTTCCTCGGGCGTGGCGTCACTGACGCCCAGCGCCTGCGCGATGGCCTGCACGCTCTCCAGGAACGCGCGGGCCTGCTCGGCGCTCACGATGTCGGCCTCGGTGACCATCTCCAGCAGGCTGGACCCGGCGCGGTTCAGGTCCAGCATCGAGTACGGCGCGTACGTGGGGTGCGTGAGTTTCCCCGCGTCGTCCTCCAGGTGCGCGCGCTTGATGCGGATGCGGTGCGTGCTGCCGTCCTCCAGCGTCACGTCCAGGAACCCGTCGCGCGCGATGGGCCGGTCGTACTGGGACAGCTGGAAGTTCTTCGGGGCGTCCGGGTAGAAGTAGTTCTTCCGGTGGAACTGCGTGAAGCCCGAGACGTCGCAGTTCAGGCCCAGGCCGAACATCATGGCGAGTTCCACCGCCTCGCGGTTCAGGGTCGGCAGGGTGCCGGGCAGGCCCAGCGTGAACGGGTCCGTGAACGAATTCGGCTGCGCGCCGTGATACTCCTGCGGGCACGCGCTGAAGATCTTCGATTTCGTCTTCAGTTGCAGGTGAACTTCCAGACCAATGACCGCCTGATACGCCATGACGCGCAGGATACCGCTGCGGGGCGGGAAACCCGGCGTTCAGGACTAGGAAGGCGCCCCCTTACAGGGCCCCTCAGCGCCCGGTGGCGCACGCCCCCGTGAGTTCCGGGCGGTACTCGAAGTGCATGGTGTCGAGGTGGTACCAGCGCCCACCCCAGATCCACCCGCGCCGCTCGAAGGTGTGCACCAGTCCCGCCGGGAACTGGTTGCGCCAGGGAATGCCGCGCTGCCCCTCGCGGAAGCCGCTCCACTGCCAGTACGCGGCGCGGGCGGTGTTCAGGTCGATGGCCGCGCCGAACGAGTGAACGCTGCGCCGGGGCGTGCCCGCCACCGCGCGCCACAGGAACGTGCCCGCGCTGGGCGTGAGGAAGGGACGCCATTCGGGGTGCGCCGCAAGGTCTTGCGCGACGGCCCGCAGCGAGTCGGCCGCCCCGTTCACGCGCGTGACCTGCAGGGGCTGCCCGAACCAGTTGACGGTGACCAGCCCGGCGCGTACGGCGGCCTCAGACGCGCCGTACATCTTCCGGAAGAGGGGCTCGAAGCGGGCGCGGCCCGGGTCGCTCAGGTACGCGGGCGCCGTCAGGGGCGCGCAGGCGGGGTACGCGGCGTCCAGCTGGTCGAGCAGACCCGGGGCGTTCAGCCGCGCCGCGTACGTCTGAGCGGCGCTGCGGGTCAGGGGTGTGCGCGTCCCTTCCCGCCACACCAGCGCGCCGCCCTCCACGCCGCGCAGGAACGCCGGGTACGCCGCCACCAGCCGCTGCGCCGCGGCCGACTCGGTGGGCGTCAGGGCGGCCGCGGATGTCCACCCCAGCGCGGTCAGTCCGGCCCCCAGCATCCAGGTCCACGCGGCACGTCTCTGCATGCGCCCAGCGTAACGCGGGATTAACGCCCGCCCGGGCACACTGACCCTGTGCCTGAGCTGCGAGGGAGGGGGGCCGGAACCCGGGCCTGCCCGCCTCTCACGCCGCGCCGCGCACCGCCGACTTCCCCTCCGTCTTCCCCACTGAAAGTCGTCACGCCGTGACGCGAAGGTAGCCCATGACGAACTATCCCCTTGCCAACTTCTCTGGTTCCTGCGGCGAATCCTCCACCCGAGGCCAACCCAACTCCGTGACCTGTGACCGCGGCATGCAGCCCAACGAGGCCGCCGCCATTGACGGCAACACGGACCTGTCCACCTGCATGATCGCCAACGGCGGCGCCAAGGTGTACGGCATCACGCTGACCGGTTCGCCCGGCATCTACGACTACGTCGTGAACGTGGACGCCCAGGGGCCCAGCGGCTTCGGCAGCGGCAGCATGTACCTGGCGTTCACGGATCAGTCCGGGGACACGTACTACCTGTCCATCTACAGCAGCAGCCGTTCGGTGCACACCGTGCGGTACAACAGCCAGCAGCCGGCCATCGTGAAGATGTGGTGGAGCGACTACAGCTTCGACGTGTAATCCAGCCGGACTGAAGCGGGCCGCCCACATCCGGGCGGCCCGCTTCCGCTTCACGTGCCCGGCCGGTCCGGCGGCAGGAAGTGGGTGCGGGCCGCCGGGCTGTTCAGCATGTCCGGCGGGTAGAAGGCGTGCAGGTACGCAGGGTTGAACAGGTGGGGGCAGCGGGCCTCGAAGGCGTCCCAGGTTTCCGTGGGTTCCCGGGGGGTGCGGTCCAGGTGGTCGAGGACCGCGAAGAACCACGCGGTGGTCTGCGTCTCGCTGTACTTGTCCTGGAGGCCCATGCGGCGGGCCAGGTCCAGCAGGCCGGCGCGGAATTCGGCCAGGGCGGCCAGGGCGGGCTGTTCCCGCAGCAGGTGCCACGCCACGTGCAGGTGTGCGGCGTGACTGAAGCGACCGTACCGGGCGGTGGCCTGCGTGAGGGCGCGCTTGAAGGGGGTCATGCCTGCATTGTGCTTGAGATCATGGGAGCAGGCTGCTAGTATTTCGGTAGTTGCCTAATAAGGCAATCAACGAATGAGGTGCTGGTATGCGTGACCACTCATGAACGAGGTCTTCAAAGCACTCTCCGACCCCACCCGGCGCGACATTCTCGCCGCCCTGCGCCAGGACGAACAGACCGCCGGGCAGCTCGCCGACCGCTTCCCCCTCAGCAAGAGCACCCTGAGCGGCCACTTCGCCGTGCTGAAAGCCGCCGACCTGATCGACAGCGAGAAACGCGGCACCACCATCATCTACCGCCTGAACACCACCGTCTTCCAGGACGTCCTGAGCCACATGCTCAATCTGTTCGGCCCCACCAGCGCCCCCCCCACCCAGAAGGAGAACCCCTGATGCGCCCCTGGCTTGCCCTGCTCCCCTTCCCGCTGACCTTCGCCCTGGCCGCCTGGAGCCTCCCGCAGCAGCCCGCCCGGTTGCCCACCCACTGGGGCGTGGACGGTCAGCCCGACGCCTGGGGCAGCGCCGCACAGGCCCTGTTCCAGCTGCCCACGCTGATGCTGCCCGCCGCCCTGCTCCTGCTGTACCTGGGCCAGGTCCCGTCCCAGCGCCGGAATACGCCCCTCCTGCAACTGGTCGCGCTGGGCCTGGGCCTGCTGGCCCTCACCCAGACAGCCGCGCTGGCCTTCGAGTGGAACACCATCCGCGCCCTGCTGGTCGGCCTGGGGCTGCTGTTCACGATGATCGGCAACGTGATGGGCCGCGCGCACCCCAGTGCGTTCGTGGGCCTGCGCACCCCCTGGGTGTACCTGAGCCGCCGCGCGTGGCACGCCTCGCAGCGCCGCAGCGGCGTGTGGTTCGTCGGCCTGGGCGTGGGCCTGCTGCTCGCCGCGCTGCTGGTGCCCACCGCGTGGCTGACCCCGTGGGTGGCCCCCTACGCCCTGCTGGCCGCCGTGGCCCTCATGCTGGGGGTCCTGACGTACGCCTCCTACCGCGACTGGAAGACCGACCCGGAGCCGCAACCCGTCCAGCTGTAACCGCAGCCCTCTGACCCGCGCGCCCGTTCAGTCGAGCACGCGGGTCATCTCATGCGCGCTGGCCGTGAAACCCAGCGCCTCGTACAGCGGCCGGGCCATGTCGCTGCTGCCCAGGCTGACGCGCGTGATCCCGCGCGAGCGCACGGCGTCCAGGCAGGCCGTCACCAGCGTGCGGGCGTGCCCAGCGCGGCGACAGTCCGGGTGCGTCCAGACATTCACCACCCGCGCCCGCCACGGCTGCGGATCACCCCGCGTGGGCCCCCAGTGCAGCAGGGTCACGCCCGCTCCGGCGATCACCTCTCCCCCGTCCTCACGCAGAAACCCCAGGTACCGTCCGTCCCGGATGGCACCGGCCACCCACGTGGCGTACACGGGCCGCTCGGGAAAGTCGCGGGCGTCCGGGAAGCGGTGCGCGGCGACGGTAGCGGCATCAGTGGGCGTAACCGGGCGCAGGGTCATGCGTCTCCCAGCAGCTGACTGCCGCCGGGCAGGGTGCGGCCCAGCGCGTCGCCGGGGTTGTGCAGCGCGCAGCGGTCCAGGCTGAGGCAGCCGCAGGCGATGCACCCGTCGAGGTCGTCGCGCAGGCGGGTCAGGGTGGCGATGCGGGCGTCCAGCGCGGCGCGCCACGTGGCGGACAGGGCCGCCCAGTCCTGCGCGCTGGGCGGGCGGCCGCCGGGGAGGGTGTCGAGCGCGGCGCGGATCTCGGCGAGGGGCACGCCGACGCGGGCGGCGGCGCGGATGAACGCGAGGCGGCGCAGCGTGTCGGGCGGGTAGCGGCGCTGGTTGCCGCTGGTGCGCGCGGCGGTGATCAGGCCCTCGCGTTCGTAGTGGTGGAGGGTGGGGACGCTCAGGCCGCTGCGGGCGGCGAGCTGGGCGGGCGTGAGGGGCGTGGGCATGGGTGGCCTCCTGGGCTTGACCTCAAGTTGACTTGAGGTTCTACCCTTCCAGTATGCGGCGCCCACCCTGTCCCTGCGTCCCTACCTGCCCGTGACCTCAGCCCGCTCGCCCCCACCCCGGAGGAACCCCGATGCGCCTTGACCACCTGACCCTGCACGCCCCGGACCTGAGCGCCCAGCGGGCCTTCTACGCCCTGACCCTCGGTCTGCCCATCTGCCACGACACCCCGGAAGAATTCACCGTGCAGGTGGGCCGCTCCCGGCTGTCCTTCCGCCAGGGGGACACGCCCGCCGCGCACTTCGCCATGGACATTCCCCGCACGCTGGTCACCCAGGCGCAGGCGTGGCTGGAGGCGCGGGCGCCGCTGCTCGCAGACCCGGACGGGCAGGTGCGGTTCGGCCCGGACGGCGCCTTTCACAGTTCAAACCTGTACTTCCGCGACCCGGCGGGCCACATCGCCGAATTCATCGCGCGGCACGACTTGCCCTTCGATCACACAGGGCCGTTCGGGCCGCAGCACGCGCTGCACCTCAGCGAATTCGGGCTGGTCGTGCCAGACGTGACGGACGCGGTGGACTGGCTGGAGGCGCGGCTGGGCCTGCGCGCCTGGGTGGGCCGCAGCCGCACCTTCACCCCGGTCGGCGGCGCGGACGGCAGCCTGATCGTCGTCCCGCGCGGACGTGGCTGGTTCCCGATCGGCCTGCCGGGTCAGCCCGTCCCGTTCCACCTGACCTACCGGCAGGATCGGGAGCGCCTCCTCACCCCGGCGGACCTGCCGTTCCTGCACACTCAGGTCCTGGCGTGACCGGCCGCCTCTCCCCTGCCCATCACATCCGGCTGGCGCGGCCCAGTCTGGATCTGGACGCCGCGCAGCGCTTCTACGCGGACGGCCTGGGCCTGCGCGTGCTGCACCGCAGTGCCCACGACGAGTTCGCCGCGCTGCTGATGCTGGGCTTCCCCGGCGCGGCGTGGCACCTGGAACTCACGCAGGCCCATCACCTCCACGTGGCGCCCACCCCTACCGCCGAGGACCTGCTCGTGCTCTACCTGGACGGCCCGGTTCCGCCCGACCTGATCCGGCGGCTGGAGGCGCACGGGGGCGGGCGCGTCGCGGCGCTGAACCCGTACTGGGACCGCTGGGGCGTGACGGTGCGCGACCCGGACGGCTTCCGGCTGGTGCTGTGTGAGCGGGTGTGGCGGAGCGCCCCGTGACAGAATCGGACGCATGATCTTCGTGGCGCTGCTGCACGCCGTGAACCTGGGCGCGAGGCGCAAGGTGCCCATGGCGGACCTGCGCGCCCTGCTGAGCAGCCTGGGGCTGGAGGGGGTCCGCACGTACATCCAGAGCGGGAACGCCGTGTTCGGCGCTGGACCGGATCCGGCGCTGCGCGGGCGGCTGGAGGCGGCGCTGGAAGCGCAGTTCGGCTTCCCGGTGCCGGTGACACTCCGCACGGCGCACGAGTGGCGGGAGGCGGCCAGGGACTGCCCCGCGCACCTGCGGGATGAGGCGGTCGTGCTGGCGTTCCTGCGCGACCCGCCCGACCCGGCGCGCGTGGCGGCCCTGCGGGGGCGGGACGTCGCCCCGGAACGCTGGGAGATCGTGGGTCAGACGCTGTGCCAGACGGTCCCCGACGGCGTGCGGAACATGAAACTGTCCTCGGGCGTGATCGAGCGGACGCTGGGCGTGAAGGTCACCGTCCGGAACGAGCGGACCGTGCAGGCCATCGCGGCGATGCTGGACACCTGAGCCGCGCCCGGTTCCCTGTTGGTTTAGCCTGCCGCATGACCCGCCTGAAGTCCGCGCCCGCCGCCTTCCTGTCGGCGGCGCCGCTGCTGTTCGTGCTGCTCTGGAGCACCGGGTTCCTGGGGACCAAGGGCGCGGCCCGCAACGCCGATCCGTTCGCGTACCTGACGGTGCGGTTCGTGCTGGCCGCCGGGCTGATGGCGCTGCTCACGGCGGCGCTGCGGGCGCCGTGGCCCACGCGGGCGCAGGCGGGCCGCGCGGCCGTGACGGGTCTGCTGCTGCACGCCGGGTACCTGGGCGGCGTGACCACCGCCATCTGGCTGGGCCTCCCGGCGGGCGTGACGAGCGTGCTGGTGGGCGTGCAGCCCCTGCTGACCGGCCTGCTGTCCTGGCCGGTGCTGGGCGAGCGGGTCACGGCGCGGCAGTGGTCGGGTCTGGCCCTGGGCTTCGTGGGCGTGCTGCTGGTCATGGAGGGCCGCGTGACCGGCGGGCTCGGCAGTCCCGCCGCGCTGGGGGCCGCCGCGTTCGCGCTGATCTGCACCACGGCGGGCACGCTGTACCAGCGGCGCGTGGGCGGGGACATGCCGCTGCTGGGCGGCACGGCCGCGCAGTACGTGGCGAGTGCCGCCGCGCTGGGGGCCATCACGCTGGCGCGTGGGGGCGGCGTGATTCACTGGAACGCGGAATTCATCCTGTCGCTGACGTGGCTGGTGCTGGTGCTGTCGGTCGGGGCGATCCTGCTGCTCATGCGGCTGCTGCGGGACCTGCCGGCGGCGCGCGTGAACAGCCTGTTCTACCTGGTGCCGCCGCTGGCGGTGCTGGAAAGCTGGCTGCTGTACGGCGAGCGTCTGAGCGGCGTCTCCCTGGCGGGCCTGGCGCTGTGCGTGGCGGGCGTCGCACTGGCCGCCGCCCCACCCCGCCCGCGCTGACGTGACTTCCAGGTGGGCGCGCGCCTGAGGCTCATCAGCCTGCGCGCCGCCAGGGGCAGTGACGGGCGCGCTGTGCGGCCCGCTCCGGGTTCGTGGCGGGTCAGCCCCGCCCGGCCTTTCTGGGGGGGTTAGGTTTCTGTGCGTGCCGTGCGGTAGCCTGCGGCACCAAGTTCAGACGGGAAGGTTAGGTTGACGTGACGGCATGACGGTTCAGGTCCTCAACGTACGTATGGTCGAGCGCCGCGCTGAAGCGGCGCTGCTGCTGACGGTCCTGCTGCATGCCCTGACGGTCACCGTGACGCCGCCCGTCAGCGGGTCCGCCTGGCTGACGGGCGGGGCGTACCTGCTGGGTCAGCTGGCCTGCCTGCTCGTCGCGGCGGAGGCCTGGCGGGGCGCGCACCACGCGCAGCGGCGGCTGCTGGGGCGTTTCACGCTGGCCCTCACGGCGCTGTGGTTGGGCGACTGCGTCACCCTGAGTTTCGAGCTGCGGGACCTGAACATCCCCGGTCTGTCCGTCGCGGACGCGCTGTACGCCACGTACTACCTGCTGATGGGCGGCGCGCTGCTCAGCCTCACGCGCCTGCGCCTGAACTCCCTGCGGACCCTGTCCATGACGCTCGACAGCCTGATCGTCATGACGATCCTGGGCACGGTCACCTGGACGTTCCTGCTGTCCCGCAGCGTGCCGCTGCACCCGGCCGGCGCGGCGTACGTCACGCTGGACCTCGCGCTGATCGCCGTGGGCCTGCTGGCCCTGCGGCAGCAGCGCCTGAGCGTGCCCGTGGCGCTGCTGTGCGCGGGCCTGACCCTGATCGTCAGTGGTGACCTGCACGCCGCGCTGGTGGGCGGGTACGCGTCCGGGAACCGCGCGGACTTCCTGTACCTGTGGGGCAGCGCCCTGCAGGTGCTGGGCCTGTGGTGGCGGCGTGACCAGGCGGTGCGGGGCGTGCAGTGGCGCCCACCCCGCCCGGTGCGGGTGTGGCTGGCGGCCTTCCCGTACCTGGCGGGCGGCCTGACCTGCGCGGCCCTGCTCGTGTCCCGTCCGGCGCCGGTCACGCTGTGGGGCGCGGCCCTGACGTTCCTGCTGGTGCTGCTGCGCCAGGGCACGGTCATCCAGGAGAACCACCTGCTGGCGCGCAAGTTACGGCACTCCGCGGCGGAACTGGAACGGCGCGGCTCCCAGCTGCGGTACCAGGCGCGGCATGACGCGCTGACCGGCCTGCCCAACCGCGCGGAGTTCGAGGAGCGCCTGCGCGCCGCCATCAGCGGCCCGGCCGCCGTGATGTTCATCGACCTGGACGGCTTCAAGGACGTGAATGACACCTTCGGGCACCCGGTGGGTGACGACCTGCTGCGCCTCGTGGCCGCCCGGCTGCAGACGCACCTGCCCGCCCGGGCGACCCTGGCGCGCGTGGGTGGCGACGAGTTCACGCTCGTGCTGCCCGGCGCGGACGAGGCGCAGGCGCTGCACACCGCGCGGCGCCTGCTGAACAGCCTGAGCGACCCGGTGGCCGTGGCGGGCCTCACGCTGACCGTGTCGGCGTCCATCGGGGTGAGTGTCGCCCCGCGCGACGGCACGGACGTCACGACCCTGCAGCGCCGGGCGGACACCGCGATGTATCACGCCAAGCACAGCGGCCGCCGGCAGGTGAAGGCCTTCACACCGGCCCTGGACGACCAGCGGCGCGAGCATTTCGCGCTGGAGGCCGCGCTGCGCCGCGCCGTGCACGCCCAGCAGTTCACGCTGCACTACCAGCCGCAGCTGCGCGGCGCCGCACTTGAGAGTGTTGAGGCCCTGGTCCGCTGGACCGACCCGCAGCTGGGGCCCGTGTCGCCCGGGCGGTTCATTCCGGTGGCCGAGCAGTGCGGCCTGATCCTCCCGCTGGGCCGCTGGGTGCGCGAGCAGGCGTGCGCGCAGGCCGCCGCGTGGCACGCGCAGGGCCGCCCCCTGCGGGTCGCGGTGAACGTGTCCCCGCTGGAGTTCACGCAGCCGGACTTCGTGCCGCACGTGCAGGGCCTGCTGCTTGGCCTGGACCTGCCCGCGCACCTGCTGGAACTGGAGGTCACCGAGGGTCTGCTCGTGCAGGACCTGACGGGCACCGCCGCGATCCTGCGTGAACTGCGCGCGCTGGGCGTGCGGATCAGCGTGGATGACTTTGGCGTGCAGCACGCGTCCCTGAGCGCCCTGATGGCCCTCCCGGCCGACGTGCTGAAACTCGACCGCAGCTTCCTGAGTGGCCACGACACCCCGGGCGGACTGCCCAGCGGGACGCAGGTGCTGCGCGCCGTGCACACCCTGGGCCGCGAACTGAACCTCGACGTACTGGCCGAGGGTGTCGAGACGCCCGAACAGCACGCGCTGCTGCGCGACCTGGGCTTCGAGTACATGCAGGGGTTCCTGTTCGCGCCCGCCATGCCCGCCGAGGAACTGGACCTGTGGCGGGACGCCCGCAGCGGCTGAAGGCAGGCGCGAAGGTGCGGGCCCGCCAGTGGCCGTCGTCAGCGGCGTGTGCCCTGAGCGCCCAGTCTGCCCCGCGGCAACCCAGACCCCGCAGCGCGCGTACCGGCAGGTATGGAACTGAACGGACGGATCGGCGGAGTCTCCCTGGGGTACGACCTGCGCGCCACCTGGGACGGCCAGCGCCTCACGGGCCGCATCGGCGGGCGGTTCGAGGGCAAGGACATCCACCTCAGCGTGCACGGTGGGCGCGTGACCGGCCGGGTCGGCGGGACGTTCGAGGGCTTCGACGCGACCGGCGACCTGGGTGATCAGCGCGTGGACGTGCGTCTGGGTGGCCGCATTCAGGGGGACGACCTGCACCTGACCCTGAGCGGCGCGCGGGTCGAGGGGCGCTTCTCGGGCCGGATCGACGGCAAGGACGTGAGCCTCACCTCAGACGGCGGGCGCCTGCACGGCCGGATCGGCGGGGTCGTGGACGGCAAGGACGTGAGTCTCGAACTGGATGGCGTGCCCGCACTGGTGGCGGCGCTGGCGGCCACCTGCGCCTTCAAGGCCCTGGAGGATCAGCAGGACGCCGCCAGCGCCAGTACCGCCAGCAGCAGCTGAGGGGGCTCAGGGGGCGGGCTGCACCCGTGGCGTCAGGGGTGGGCGGCGGCCAGGATCAGGTCGGCGGGCGTGTGAACGTGCTCGGCGGCCGCGCCGCCCAGGTGCAGCAGCGCGCGGCCCACCAGGTCAAAGCCGAGCGCATACCCGGCCCAGCGCGGCAGGTTCTGCACTTGAGAACCGTAGAACCAGGCCTCAAACCCGAAGTCCGTGGTCCGCAGCAGCGGCGTAGCCCGCGCCCACAGCTCGCGCAGGTTCACGGGCGCCTGCGCGTACAGGGGCGGCGTCTCTCGCTCGGTGAGTTCGTGGTGCTGCGCGAGGCCCTCGCTGACCAGCACCTCCAGCAGCGTGCGCCCGTAGCCGGGGCCGCGCCAGCGGGCGGCGTGATGCAGTTCGTGGGCGAGCGTGGCGGGCAGTTCGGTGCGCCAGCCGGACAGGAAGTGCCCATGGCCGGGGTTGATGGTCAGCTCCACGTAAGTGCCGGTGGGCGCGTAGCCGTGCACACCGGTCTCCGGCAGGGCCCAGGGCAGCACCCGCAGGGCGACGTCCACGCCGTCCAGGTTCAGCCGGGCCGCGTGCCAGTTCAGGGTCGCGGTCAGTTGGCCTTTGATCTCGCGCGCCAGTTCAGGCTTCAGTTGACCGGCGGCGTTCATGACGTGCAGGGCGTTCATCACGCCACGTTCAGCGGCGCAGCAGGATGAACCCGGCGGCGCAGGCCATCGCCAGCAGCAGGGCGGGCGCCCCGAGCAGCCAGTTCATGGTGCCGGCCAGGGTGGCCGTGACGGTCAGGACGCCGGTCATCCACCCGCAGGCGAGCAGCGCGAAGGTCGGCCAGGGCAGGCGGTTGACGGTGATCAGCAGCAGCGGCGTCAACGCCACGTACCGCAGCGTGCGGGCCAGGGCGCTGCTGGTGCCCGCGTCGAAGGTGGCCCCGGCCACCCACAGGGTCAGGGCGGCGGCCGGAATCAGCAGCAGGATGGGCAGCAGGGCCGTGCGGGCAGCGGGGGCAGGATGCATCTGACCCACAGTACGGTCCGTTCCGTGCGCGGGTGGCCTCAGATGAGCACGGGTCACCCTCGTCCCGCACACGGCGCCCCGCGTGCCCGATTCCCAGCAAGCCGCACATTCCCGCGTCTGGGCGCGTGGTACGTTCCGCGCATCATGACCGTGACTGCGAAGGCGAGGACGTTGGGAGAACTGCTTCAGACCGAAGGGTACGCCGGGCGCGCGCCGTTCGACGGGAAGATCCGCCTGGTGCAGGACGAGGTGCGGGACAACCTGACCCGCAAGCTGCGGGGCGGCGAGGAACTGTTCCCCGGTGTGGTCGGGTACGACGACACGGTGATTCCGCAGCTGGTGAACGCGCTGCTGGCCCGGCAGAACTTCATCCTGCTGGGCCTGCGCGGACAGGCGAAGAGCCGCATCCTGCGCGCCATCACCGAACTGCTGGACCCCGAGGTGCCGGTCATCGCGGGCGTGGACATGCCGGACGACGTGCTGAACCCCGTGGGGGCCGAGGGCCGCGCGCTGCTGGAGGCGCACGGGCTGGAGCTGCCGATCCGCTGGCTGCCGCGCGCGGAGCGGTACGTGGAGAAACTGGCGACGCCGGACGTGACGGTCGCGGACCTGATCGGGGACGTGGACCCGATCAAGGCGGCGCGCCTGGGCACCAGCCTGGGTGACGTGCGCAGCATGCACTTCGGGCTGCTGCCCCGCGCGAACCGCGGGATCTTCGCCGTGAACGAACTGGCGGACCTGGCGCCGAAGGTGCAGGTGGCGCTGTTCAACATCCTTCAGGAGGGGGACGTGCAGATCAAGGGCTACCCCATCCGCCTGGAACTGGACGTGATGCTGGTCTTTTCCGCGAACCCCGAGGATTACACGGCGCGCGGGAAGATCGTCACGCCCCTCAAGGACCGCATCGGCAGCGAGATCCGCACGCATTACCCGACCGACGTGCGCCTGGGCATGGACATCACCGCGCAGGAAGCTGTGCGCAGCGGCGACGTGACGGTGCCGGAGTTCATCGCGGAACTCGTGGAAGAAATTGCCTTCCAGGCGCGCGAGGACGGCCGCGTGGACAAGCTGAGCGGCGTGTCGCAGCGCCTGCCGATCTCGCTGATGGAGGTCGCCGCCGCGAACGCCGAGCGCCGCAGCCTCGTGCAGGGCGACGACGCGGTCGTGCGCGTCAGTGACGTGTACGCGGGCCTCCCCGCCATCACCGGGAAGATGGAACTGGAGTACGAGGGTGAACTCAAGGGCGCGGACAACGTCGCCCGGGACGTGATCCGCAAGGCCGCCGGGGCCGTGTACGCCCGCCGCTACGGCAGCGCGAACACCCGCGAGCTGGAAAAATGGTTCGAGGCCGGGAACGTGTTCCGCTTCCCGCAGGGCGGGGACAGCGCCGCCGCCCTCAAGGCCGCCGGTGAGGTGCCGGGCCTGAGTGACCTGGCCGCCGAGGTTGCCGCGAGCAGCGTGGACGCCGTGCGTGTGTCCGCCGCTGAGTTCGTCCTGGAGGGCCTGTACGGCCGCAAGAAGCTGTCCCGCGCGGAGGAACTGTACGCCGCGCCGGAACCCGAGGCGCGCCAGCAGCGCGGCGGCCGCTGGAACTGAGCAGGCCACGAAGGGGGCGGAGCTGATCAGCCCCGCCCCTCTCCTATTGGCCCTCAGGCATCACCGGTCAGGTAGAAAGCGATGTCGGTCTCGTACTCCTGCGGGTTGGGGGTGTGGGGCACGCTCCTCACGTAGAACTCGGCGGTCACGCCACAGACGCTCAGGCCGCGCCGCAGCGCCTCCTCCACGACCTGCGTGTAGGCCGCGCCGGTCTGGTCATAGGGGCCGACGAAGCGACCGATGAAGGCGGCGCCACCGCCCAGGGTCCGCACCTCGATGCGGCCCTCGGGGCGCACGTCCCCGTCGACCGGGACGCAGACCTCGACCAGGCTGCCCTGCCCGGTGTCGTCGTTGTGGTGGATGAAGAAGCTGGGCGCGGCGGGCTGGTACCCCTGCCGGCGGGCGTAGTGCATGAGGTCCTGCAACGCCTGCGGGATCACCTCGTAGTGCGGCGGCTGGAGCACGGTGCGGATGATGAGGCACTGGCGGTCGGGCAGCTGCTCAAGTCGGTAGTGCATGGGGGTCTCCTGGAGAAGGTGGCGCAGGTGCGTCAGGGCCTGCTGACGGTCGGCGATCTCGGCAGTCAGGCGCTGCTCGTGCGCGTGGAGCACCTCTGGAGTCAGTTCAGGCTGCCGGATCAGGGTGCGGATGTCGTCGATGGGCAGGCCCAGCGCCCGCCAGTGGCGGATGCGGACCGCGAGGTTGATCTGCGCGGCGCTGTACGCGCGGTAACCGGTCTGGTCGTCCACGGCGTCGGGGCGCAGCAGACCGATCTCGTCGTAGTAGCGCAGTGTTTTCGGGGGCAGCCCGGTCAGCAGGGCAAACCGGGAGATGATCAGGCGACCTCGCATGCCCGTCACGCTAGGCGTTCCAGCAGCGGGAAGGTCAAGTGCGGCGGCGGGCGTGACGTGGGTTCTGCCCACCTTTCGTATGCTGTGCCCTATGGCTGTTGTGACCCGTATTGCTCCGAGCCCGACCGGTGACCCGCACGTGGGGACCGCGTACATTGGGCTGTTCAACTTCACGCTGGCGCGTCAGGGCGGGGGGAAGTTCATCCTGCGTATCGAGGACACCGACCGCAACCGGTACGTGCCGGACAGTGAGAAACGCATCTTCCAGATGATGCAGTGGCTGGGCCTCACGCCGGACGAGTCGCCCCTACAGGGCGGCCCGAACGGCCCGTACCGGCAGTCCGAGCGCTTCGACCTGTACGGCGAGTACGCGCGGCAGCTGGTCGCCAGCGGGCACGCGTACTACGCCTTCGAGACGGCGGAGGAGCTGTCGGCGCTGCGTGAGGCGGCGCAGGCGGAGGGCCGCGTGATCGCGGTGCCCAGCCGTGAGCTGGAGGCAGGAGCGGCCCAGGCGCGCGTGGACGCGGGCGAAGCGGCCGTGATCCGCCTGAAGGTCCCGCGCGAAGGCGAGACGCTCGTGAATGACCTGCTGCGTGACCCGATTCACTTCCAGAACCGCGAGATTGACGACAAGGTACTGCTGAAGGCCGACGGGTTCCCCACGTACCACCTGGCGAACGTGGTGGATGACCGCCTGATGGGCGTGACCCACGTGGTGCGCGCCGAGGAGTGGATCACCAGCACGCCCATTCACGTGCTGCTGTACCGCGCCTTCGGCTGGCCTGAGCCGGTGTTCGCGCACATGCCACTGCTGCGCAACTCGGACAAGTCGAAGATCAGCAAGCGCAAGAACCCCACCAGCGTCGAGTGGTACCAGCAGCAGGGCTTCCTGCCCGAGGCCATGCTGAACTTCCTGGCGACAATGGGCTGGACGCACCCGGACGGCCTGGAAGTGTTCGATCTGGAGGAATTCCAGAGGGTGTTCCGCCTGGAGGACGTGACGCTGGGCGGCCCGGTGTTCAGTCAGGAGAAGCTGCGCTGGTACAACGGCAAGTACCTGCGCGAGGTGCTCTCCGAGGACGAAGTCGCCCGGAGGCTGCACGCGTTCCTGGCCGATCAGAAGGTAAACCTCCCCCTGGACGACTACTTCCGGTCGGTGGTGCGCCTGATGACCCCCCGCATGGAGGTCTTCAGCGAGTTCCTCAACAAGACACCTTACTTCTGGTCGGAGGAGTACCCGGTGACCGAGAAGGCGCAGGCGGCAATCGACGGCGCGCGCGAGCTGCTGCCCGAGCTGGCCGCCACGCTGAAGAACCTGCCGACCTTCGACGCGGCGTCCATCAAGGCGGCCTTCGCGGCCTTTGCCGAGGAGAAGGGCCTGAAGCTCGGGAAGGTCATGCCCCCCGTGCGCGCCGCAGTGGCGGGCACCATGGAGAGCCCGGACCTACCGGACCTGCTCGCCACGCTGGGCCGCGAGCGCGTGGTCGCCCGGACCTCTAAGCTGGGCGCATGACGCTGATCGCCGCGGTTCTGGTGGGCCTGATCGCCCTGCTGCACGTGTACATCCTGGTGCTGGAGATGTTCATGTGGACCACCCCACGGGCCATGAAGGCCTTCGGCACCACGCCAGACCTCGCGGCGCAGACCCGCGTCATGGCGGGGAACCAGGGCCTGTACAACGGCTTCCTGGCGGCGGGCCTGATCTGGGGCCTGCTCACCGGTTCGGCGGCCATCCAGCTGTTCTTCCTGGCGTGCGTGGCGGTCGCAGGACTGTACGGCGCGGCCACCGCGAACCGCCGCATCCTGTTCATCCAGACAGTGCCTGCCGCGCTGGCGATCCTGGCGGTGCTGCTGGCCCGCTGACAGCGGTGTTCAGACGTGTTGAGGAGTTCCCTCAACACGTCTGAACCGAGCAGCGCGAGAAGCCGCCAACGAAGCGGTTGGAAGTGGAGTTGAAGGGCGTGCCGTTGGCCGTTCAACGGCACTGGAAACCGCTGTCAGCTCCCGTCCCCGCCTCCCAAACGCTCGTTTGGTTCCCGTGCCTCCCGGCTGCTACGCTGGGAGGCACTTTCATACCGACGGGGCCGCGCGGCTCCTCTCTTCCTGCCATGCCTGACGTTCTGCCCTGTCCCGCTCCCGGCCTGCCGCGTCGCAGTGACCGGCTGCTGAACCAGCGCCGCGCGCCCTGACGGCGGACCCCTCCCCCATCCGGCCCGCAGACGCCACCCCTTCAGACAGGAGACCGCATGACCCCAGATGCCAAGCTGGCTGCCCCGCAGCCCGACCGTCACGCCTCAGAATCGCAGGACACCGCCCCCGGCTACGCGGCGGCGCAGGCTGCGTACGACGACGCCCAGAGCAGCGGGGACATGGTGCAGTGCCTCGCGCCGGACGGCTCGGTCGTCCGCGAGGACCTGCTGCCCGACCCCGAAACTCGCCTGGAATTGTACCGCCAGATGCGCCGCGCCCGGCACTTCGACGAGCGCGGCTGGGTGCTGTACCGCCAGGGCCGCCTGGGCGTCTTCCCGCCCTTCGGCGGCATGGAGGCCAGCCAGGTCGGCACCGCCGCCGCCCTGACGAAGAACGACTGGCTGTTCCCCACCTACCGCGACACCGGCGCGGCCCTGACGCTGGGCCTGCCCATCGCGCGCACCCTCGCCTACTGGCGCACGAGCCCGCACGGGTGGCACATGCCCGCCGACCTGAAGGTCCTGCCCTTCTACATACCGATCGCCACGCAGTACCCGCAGGCGGTCGGCGCGGCCCTCGCCGAGCGGCGCCAGGGCACCCGCAACGTCGCCATGGCGTTCATCGGGGACGGCGGCAGCAGCGAGGGCGACTTCCACGAGGCCCTGAACTTCGCCGGGGCCCTGAACGCCCCGTGCGTGTTCATCCTCCAGAACAACGGCTGGGCAATCAGCGTCCCCACCCGTGCACAGACGCGCGCCACCGACCTCAGCCGCCGCGCCGACGGATACGGGATTCCCGGCGTACGCGTGGACGGCAACGACGCCCTGGCGACCTACCACGTCACCCGTGAAGCCGTGGACCGCGCCCGGGGCGGCGGCGGCCCCACCCTGATCGAGACCGTGACGTACCGCGTCAAGCCGCACACCGTCGCCGACGACCCCAGCCGCTACCGCAGCGAGGCCGACACCGCCGGCTGGGACGCCAAGGACCCCGTCACGCGCCTGCGCACCCACCTCCTGAACGCAGGCCTGATGACCGAGGCCAGCGAGGCCGACCTGCTCGCCGAGATCACCGCCGAGTTCGAGGCCGCCCTGGCCGAGGCCGACAGCTACCCCGAACCCACCCCCGCCGAGATCCTCGACCACGTCTTCGCCGAACCCACCCCCCAACTGAAGAAACAGCGCGCGGAGATCCTCGCCGAGCACGCCGCGCACGACCAAGCCCAGGACAGCAAGGAGCAGGCATGACCGCCACCGCCACCCCCCCCACCGGCACCACCAAAACCATGACCATGGTCGCCGCCATCAACGACGCCCTCGACATCGCGCTGGCCGCTGATGACGCCGTGCACATCTTCGGGGAGGACGTCGGCGTCATGGGCGGCGTGTTCCGCGCCACCGACGGCCTCCAGGCCAAACACGGCCAGGAACGCGTCTTCGATACCCCCCTCGCCGAGGCCGCCATCGTCGGCATGGGCATCGGCATGGGCCTCGCCGGCCTGAAACCCGTCGCGGAAATCCAGTTCGCCGGCTTCCTCTACCCCGCCCTCGACCAGATCCTCTCCCACCTCGGTCGCTACCGCCACCGCACCCGCAGCCGCTACCACCTCCCCATGGTCATCCGCGCCCCCTACGGCGGCGGCGTCCACACCCCCGAACAGCACGCTGACAGCCCCGAAGCGATCCTCGCCCACACCCCTGGCGTCAAGGTCGTCATCCCCAGCACCCCCGCCGACGCCAAAGGCCTCCTGCTCTCGGCCATCAACGACCCCGACCCCGTCTTCTTCTTCGAAGCCATCAAGCTCTACCGCAGTGTCAAAGAAGACGTCCCAGTCGGCGACTACCGCGTGCCCATCGGCAAGGCCCGAGTGGTCACGGAAGGCGACGACGTCACCGTCATCTGCTACGGCGGCATGGTCGAAGTCGCCCAGAAAGCCGCCGCCGCCGCCACACAGGCCGGCATCGGCGTCGAAGTCATCGACCTGCGCACCCTCGTCCCCATGGACACCGACACCGTGATCGCCAGCATCGCCAAAACCGGCCGCGCCGTCATCGTCACCGAAGCGCCCCGCACCGCCGGATTCCACAGCGAAATCGCCGCCGTCATCGCCGAAGAAGCCATCGAACACCTCCGCGCCCCCATCGTCCGCGTCACCGGCTTCGACGCGCCCTACCCACCCTTCACCGCCGTTGAGGACGTGTACCGACCCAACCCGCTGCGAGTCGCGAAAGCGATCCGGCAGGTCATGGACTACTGACCCACTGAGTGAACGCGTATGGGGGCGCCTGCGGCGGTCTGCCCCACCCCCCAGCCCCCTACCCCAGAGGGGCAGGGGGAGTTTTCGCTGCGCTCGGCAGGTATTTCTCTGGCTTAATCAGCGGGGATGGGGCGGGGACGGCCACGTATGGGCTTGCATGCCTCCGGTATCGCTGCGAGCGCCCCGCGCGCTGCGCGCACGACGGGCTCGGCTGCCACGACGCCAGTGGGACAAGCCAACTTGGTGCGGACCAGAAGGTTCTACTTTTTGGGCTTTAGCAGTGGCGGGCTTCTTGCGGCTGTTGCAGCGCACTCGTGCCAACAGCGTGACCTGCGAGACCTTTTCGCCTCAGGGGTGGATCATGAAGGGCGGGGACGATGGAGGGGATGCGTTCCCCTGCCCTGCTGGTGACGGCGGCCCTGCTCGTGGGGGCGGCCGCGTTCGGTGTCACGCGCCTCCAGTCTGGTGCAGAGGCTCAGACGGCTGCGGTCGAGCAACCAGCGGTGCCTGCGCTACCGCCCGCTGCGGAACCCGCACCAGAACCCGTAGGGCCGGACCCTGCGCCGGAACCGGTCACCCCCACTCCAGTCCAGGTGCAGCCGCCCACGCCGGAGGTCACACCTGCGCCTCGGCCGGCCGCGCCTGCCCGGATGCTGCCGGCGCTGGCCAGCGTCACGGGCATCCGGCACGAGTACCAGCGGCTGAACAACTGCGGGCCGGTCACGATCGGCATGGCCCTGAGCCGCTGGGGAGGCGCGCTGAACCAGTACGACATCGCGCCGAAACTCAAGCCGTCGAAGGGGGACGTGAACGTCTCGCCGGAGGAACTTGCGGCGTTCGCGCGGGC
The DNA here is from genome assembly GCF_014647435.1 of Deinococcus radiotolerans. Classification (NCBI taxonomy): domain Bacteria; kingdom Thermotogati; phylum Deinococcota; class Deinococci; order Deinococcales; family Deinococcaceae; genus Deinococcus; species Deinococcus radiotolerans. Next base: position 102,414 of record NZ_BMPE01000008.1, read on the forward strand.
GCAGGGCATGGACGTGCACCTGGCGCGCGGCGGGGACCGGGCGCTGCTGCGGTCGCTGCTCGCGTCGGGCTTCCCGGTGATCGTGGAGACGTGGTTCGTTACGCCGGACTCGGGCGGCATGGGGCACTACCGCCTGCTGACCGGCTACGACGACGCCACCGGGCAGTTCAGCGCGCTGGACTCGTACCTGGGGCCGCTGCGGATGAACTACGCGAATTTCGACGAGCTGTGGCGGTCGTTCGGGCGCACGTTCCTGATCGTCACGCCGCCGTCGAAACGGGCGGCCCTGGCGGGCGTGCTGGACTGGCGAGCCGACCGCGCGCAGCAGCAGGCCGAGACGCTGCGGGTCGCCGAGCGCGAGGCGGAACGGCGCAACGATGCGGTGGGCTTCCTGACCCTGGGGCAGGCGCAACTGGACGCGGGGGACGCCCGCGCCGCCGCGCGCACCTTCGACCGGGCGTTCGCCGCGACGCCCGACCGCGCCCTCGACCCGACCCGGCCCGCGTGGGTGCAGGGCGGGCTGCCCTGGCGCGCGCTGTGGTACTCGTTCGGGCCGCTGGAGGCGTACACCCGCACCGGTCAGTACGCGCGGGTGCTCACCCTGACAGGCGCGGTGCTGCGCTCGGTGCCCACGCACGAGGAGTCGCACTACTGGCGCGCGCGGGCCCTGACCGGCCTGGGCCGCACCGCCGAAGCGCAGGCTGCGTACCACGAGGCGCTGCGCCTGCGCCCCGGCTTTGCGGAGGCGCGGCAGGACCTGAACCGGCTGTAGCCGTCAGCCGGGGAAGTTCAGGAGGACGTGTTCGGCACTGAAGCCGGGGCCCATGGCGCTCAGGAGGGCGCGGCCCTGCGGGTGGGCGCGCAGGGTTTCTTGCAGCACGAACAGGACGGTGACGCTGCTCATGTTGCCGTAGTGGCGCAGGACGTGGCGGCTGGCGTCCAGCGCTCCAGCGGGGAGGTTCAGGGCCTCCTCGTAGGCGCTGAGGACTTTCACGCCGCCGGGGTGGACGACGTACGTGCCGACCTGCGTGGGGCACCAACCGTGCGCGCTCAGGGCGGCCTGGACGTTCCCCTGCATCATGCCGCGCACCAGTGTGGGGATGTCGCGGCTGAAGCGGACTTTCAGGCCCTCGTCGACGACGTCCCAGCCCATGATGTCCTCGCTGTCCTCGATGAGGGTGGAGTACGCGCCGCACAGTTCGGCCAGGGGGGCGGGGCCCGGTTCGTCGGGGTGGGTGAGGACGGCGGCGGCGCCCCCGTCGGAGAAGAGAGCGGTGCCGACGAAGTTGCTCTTGGTCTCGTCGCCGTGCACGAGGGTCAGGCTGCACAGTTCCACGGCGACGTACAGCACGCGGCGGTACCCGGCGCGGACGAGGTCGGCGGCGCGGGCCAGTCCGCTGGCGCCTCCGGCGCAGCCCAGGCCCCACACGGGGAGCCGCGCGGCGTGCCGGTTGATCCCCAGATGTTCGATCAGGTCGGCGTCGAGGCTGGGGGCGCTGATGCCGCTGGTGTTCACGACGACCACGGCGTCCACGTCGGCGGGGGTGATCTGCGCGGCGTCCAGCGCCTCCCTGGCCAGTCGGCGGGTCAGGGCGCGGGCTTCCTGCACGAAGACGGCGTTCTTCTCGCCGAAGCCGCGTGGGGTGAGGTACCACTCGAGTGGGCGGGCCAGGGCGCGCGTGTCGATCTGCGCGTTCGTGAAGACGTCCAGCAGCTGTGGGCGGGCCGCCATGCGCGGGAAGAGGGTGCGGGCGGCCTCCTGCACCTGCGTCTGCGGCGTCAGGTGCGGGGGCGTGCCCGTCACGAGGGCGCGCAGGTGGGGGGTCAGGGGCATGCGCCGCATTCTGCGCGCCGGGTGGCGTGGGCGGTCAGGGAAAAGCCACGGTTCAGAATTCAGGAAACGTACATGCCGGGCTCACTGCGTCCTGTTCTGGTGGGGCGGGCGCCCTGGCCGTTACTGCTGCTTCTCCCATTCCTGGCGGCCGACCTCGTCCAGCGCGCGGAAGTCCTCGTCGGTCAGGGTGAGGTGGGCGGCGGCGACGTTCTCTTCGAGGTGCCGGACCTTGCCGGTGCCGGGGATGGGCAGCATGACGGGGCTGCGCCTGAGGACCCAGGCGAGGGCCACCTGGGAGGGCGTGGCGCCCAGTCGCGCGGCGATCTCGGTCAGGACGCTGCCTTCTTTCGCGAGGTTCCCGGCAGCCAGGGGGAACCAGGGGATGAAGCCGATGTGCTCGCGCTCGCAGTAGTCCAGCACGGCCTCGCTCTTGCGGTTGGCGAGGTTGTAGAGGTTCTGCACGGTAGCGACGGGGAACACGTTGCGGGCCGCCTCGATCTCCTCGACGCTGACTTCAGAGAGTCCGGCGTGGCGGATGACGCCCTCGTCCATGAGTTCCTTGATGGCGCCGAACTGCTCGTCGCGCGGGACGTGCGGGTCGATGCGGTGCAGTTGCCACAGGTCGATGCGGTCCACGCCCAGGCGACGGCGGGAGATGTGCGCCTGCTGCTTGAGGTACTCGGGGCGGCCCACGGGAATCCAGACGTTCGGGCCGGTGCGGGTCAGGCCGCCTTTCGTGGCGACCACGACGGCGTCGTAGGGGTGGAGGGCCTCGCGGATGAGTTCCTCGCTGACGGCCGGGCCGTAGCTGTCGGCGGTGTCGATGAAGTTCACGCCCAGTTCCGGCAGGCGGCGCAGGGTGGTCAGGGCGCCCTCGCGGTCGGCGGGGTCGCCCCACACGCCGTCGCCGGTGATGCGCATGGCGCCGAAGCCGAGGCGGGTGACGGTCAGGTCGCCGCCGATCTTGAAGGTGCCGCTCGGGGCGGCGTTGGGGGTGGTGTCGGTCATGGTGTTGCCCTCCAAGGGGGCATTGTGCGCTGCCCGTTGACGGCAGAGCGTGGGCGTTCACTCAAGGTGATCTTCACTCGCGTTCGGGCTGCTCGCAGGTGTCGCGGTACACGAATTGACCCAGGCGTTTGCGGTGGCGGCTGCTCCAGTCGATGCTGGGCCGCGCCTGATCGTGCGGCAGGTACCCCAGGCGGTACACGGCCATGAGTTCCAGGTCGCCGGGCACGCGCAGCAGGTCCTGGATGGCCTGCCAGTGGCGGGGGATCTCCATGGGCGTGCTGACGAACTGGATGCCCATGCCCAGCGCGCCGACGGCGTTCCAGATGTTTTCCATGGCGGCGCCCATGCCGAACACGGAGTAGAAGCCGGACAGTTCACCGGGGCGGTACTCGCCCTTGTCGAGCAGGGCGGCCAGCAGCAGGGGGCTGCCGGCCACGAGTTTGCGGTTGTCCTCCCCGAGTTTTTTCGGCACGCCAAGCTGCCGCATGAGTTTCAGTCCGGCGTCGCTGAACACCTGCCGCGTGAAGGGTTTCAGCGGGCCGGGCAGGTGGTCGATGTGAATACCGTCGCGCCGCTCCTCCATCTCCTGCTGCGTGAAGCGGAAGTAGCGGCGGTAGCGTTCGAAGAACACGCCGCCCTCGATCAGTTCGGTCATGCTCTGACCGGCGATCTGCGCGACCTGCGCGATGGTGTCGGGGTTCTCGATGAGCACGAAGCGCCACGGCTGGCTGTTGAAGTGGCTGGGGGCCGCCTGCGCGACCCGCATCAGCAGGTGCTGGTGCTCGCGGCTGACCGGGTCCGGGCGGAAGGGGCCGTTGGTGGTGCGCCGCGCGAGCATGCCGTCGATCAGATCCATACCCGCAGGCTAGCAGCGCGTGACTCAGGAACTCCAGGCGAGCAGGGCGCCCAGCGCGAATGCGGCGGCGCTCAGCAGGGCGCGCTGCCAGTGATCCGCGCGCCCCGGGCGGGTGCGGGGCATGCTCAGCAGCAGGGCGAGCGCGGGCAGCAGCGCCCACGCGGCCGCCCCGGCCCGCCACGCCAGTTCCAGGCTGAGCAGCGCTCCGGCGCAGGTCAGGAAGAACAGCGCGTGGTGCGGCCAGCGGGCCGCGTCGCGCCGCCAGCCGAGTTGCAGGCTCAGGCCCAGCGCCAGCAGCGCGCTCAGCAGCGCAGCGGTGATCAGCAGGGCCAGGTGATGCGGACTCACGCTGCATGCTCGCACGGCGCGGCCCGGTTCAGCGCGCCGCGTGACAGATGCCCTGCCGGGGCGGGTGTACGTTCAGGGGCATGCGTCCTGCCCATCTGCTGCTGCCCCTGCTGCTCCTGACCGCCTGCAAGCCCGGCGGGGCGGCGCAGGGCGGCGAGGACCTGGTGGCCAGGACCCTGTTCACGGCGACCGGGTCGTTCGACGCGCAGGCGGACTCGCGTGAGCGGATCGGTGGGGGCCTGCGCCGCGCCACCTGGACCGCCCGCCCCCCGCTGGACGCGGCCGGGGTGGTCGTGCAGTACGACAGTGACGCGCGCCCCCTGAGCTGGATGCTGGACATCCGCTCCCCGCACTTCACGGCGCAGGAACTGGCCGGGCCGGGCGCGCAGATGGTCACGACGCCGCAGGGCGAGGCGCTGCACCCCGCCCAGGCGTCCCGGCTGGCGGACACGCTGGTGCTGACCACCGCGCAGGGCCTGCGGGTGATCACGCGCGGGTACGCCACGCAGGAGGACGCCGCGCTGCTGCCCGCCTTCCGCCGCTGAGCGGCACCTGCCCTGGGGGGCTTCAGCGCACGGCGTTGCGGCCGGAGCGTTTGGCGTTGTACATGGCGCTGTCCGCCCGGGCGAACAGGTCGGCGGCACTGTCCTCAGCGCCGCGCAGGGACCCCACGCCGAAACTGGCGGTGATGTCCAGGCCCGCGATGGGCTCGCCGGCCACCTCGGCGCGCAGGCGTTCAGCGACAGCCAGCGCGTCGGTGCGGGCCAGGCCGGGCAGGATCAGCAGGAATTCTTCTCCGCCCCAGCGGCCCACCTGCCCGCCGGAGCCACCCACGCTGCGCCGCAGCCGCTTCCCAAACGAGCGGAGCACGTCGTCACCGGTGCCGTGGCCGTGCACGTCGTTCACGTGCTTGAAGTGGTCAATGTCGGTCACGATGATGCTCAGCGGCGCGCGGTTGTTCAGGGCCTGCTGGATGCTGCGCTGCAGTTCCTCCTCGGTGGCGCTGCGTCCCAGCACCTCGGTCAGGGCGTCCTTGCGGGCGGCCCTGAGGCGCGCGTCGGTGTGCAGGTGCACGCTGAGGTTCTGCTCAATGAAGCGCATGACGGAAAAGGCGATGACGCCCGTGCCGCCCATCACGATCAGGGCCGTGATCCAGTCGGCCACGTTGCTGGGTTCCACCGGGCCGTTCATCAGCAGGCTGACCACGATGGACAGGGCGCACACGACGTTCACGGCGGTGCCCAGTCGCGTGCCGAACACGAGGTAGGACACCAGCACGTTCAGCGTCAGCCACAGGGTCAGGTGCATGGGCATGTCGCCCCACGCGACGGCGCGCGGCACCTCCAGCATGGCGACCAGCAGGTACCCGACGCTGGTCACGGCGTACACGCCCTGCACCGCCTGCGGGCGCAGCAGCGTGGTGGCCGCCGTCAGGAGCGCCACGAAGGCCGCGATGTTCTTCGGGTTGCTCAGGGCCATCAGGCCCTCGCGGGGCGGGTCGACCATGGCGGTCAGGACGGCGTACAGCACGTACGCCACGCTGGCGCTGCACACCACCATGACCCGGTTGCGGCGCAGCAGTTCAGGCAGCGTGAGCGGCCTCAAAGCAGCTTCACTCCGGTGTCAGGCAGCTGGCTCATGTGGTGTCTTGAATTCTGGCATGCCGGGCCCACGCCGTCGACTCCTCGTCAGGGGGGGCGCCGAGCGCAGCGGGACCCCGCGACCAGCACGCTGGCGGCGGGGCCCCGCTGGAGGCCAGTTCAGGCGATCAGTTCGCCGTCTTTGAAGAACAGCGCCAGTTCGCGCGCGGCGCTCTCGCTGCTGTCACTGCCGTGCGTGACGTTCTCGCCGGTGGTGGTGGCGAAGTCCGCGCGGATGCTGCCGGGGGCAGCGTTGGCGGGGTTGGTGGCGCCCATCATGGCGCGCCAGCCGGCGATGGCGTTCTCGCCTTCCAGCGCGATGGCAACCACGGGTCCGCCCGTGATGAAGTCCACCAGCTCACCGAAGAAGGGGCGCTCCTTGTGCTCGCCGTAGTGGGCTTCAGCGGTCTCGCGGGCGATGACCATCTGCTTGAGGCCCACCACGCGGTAGCCCTTGCGCTGGATGCGGGCGAGGATCTCGGGGGTCAGGCCGCGGCGGACGCCGTCGGGTTTGATCATGGCAAAGGTGCGTTCCATAGCGCTCCCGAAGATAGCAGGCTCCCCCTGCCCTGGTGTCACGTCCCCCCCTGGGCGGCCCTCCCGCCCACCTGTCCAGACTTGCAGCAAACCCCGTACAATGGGAAGGTGACCCACGATTCTCCCCCTCGCCCATCCGGCGACGCGGCCCGCATTGCGCTGATCGCCTGCGCGGTTGCCGCCCTGGGCATGCTTCTCTTCCCCCTGGCCACACTGGGCCGGGGATTCAGTGCCGACGCCGTCCTCCTGCACGTCACGGGCAGCGTCATGAACCTCACCTCGAACCAGCAGGCCCCCCTGCCACCCACCGGGACAGTCCTGGGCCTCGCCTGGGCCACGCTGGCCGCCCTGATCGTCACCCTGCTGGGCGCCTGGCAGCGTCAGCGCTGGTTCTGGCTGACGGGCCTGCTGACCTTCGGGCTGGCCACGGCCGCCGTGATCGTACTGGGCGGCGCTCTGGATGACCAGACCAGGCGCGTGCTGGCCGACACCACCCTGCGCCCCGGCGCCAAGCGGCAGCTGGGGAACTTCTACGCCAGTGGCGGCATGAACCTGGGCCTGTTCCTCCCGGCCCTGGCGGGCCTGATCGCGGCCGGCGCGGGCCTCAGCGCCCTGCCGCGCGTGTGGCAGGCGTTCAACCGCATGCGCAGTCTGCTGGTGCCCATCGCCGCGATCGGCCTGGCGGTCCTGGTCGGCGCGATCGTCGTGCTGATCGTGCAGCCCAGCATCAACCAGAGCGGCGCGCCCATGGGCCTGTGGAGCGCGTGGCTGGCGAAATCGGACCTGGTGTACTTCGTGTACTCCACGCTGTTCGCGCCCATCACGTCCCTGAACCCGCTGCTGGACAGCCTGAAGATCGCCACGCCGCTGATCTTCACCGGCCTGAGCGTGGCCTTCGCGTTCCGCACCGGTCTGTTCAACATTGGCGCGCCCGGGCAGCTGACCATGGGCGCCATCGCCGCCATGCTGGTCGGCGTGTACGGCCCGGCCAGCCTGGGCTACGGTCTGCTGGCCCTGAGTGTCCTGGCCGCCGCGGCAGGCGGGGCCCTGTGGGGCGCCATTCCGGGTCTGCTCAAGGCGCGCTTCGGGTCCAGCGAAGTGATCAACACGATCATGCTGAATTACATCGCGTCGTCCGTGCTGGTGTTCCTGATCGGCAGTGATTCCTTCCCGTTCCTGGGCCGCGAGTACCCGCAGCCCCTGAAGGCTGAGGGCTCGAACCCGCAGAGTGAACTGCTGCATAGCGAGGCGCAGCTGCGCCCCCTGCTGGAGGTCCTGAACGTCGGGCAGAACGGCCAGGTGGCCCTGAGCATCGGCCTGCTGGTGGCGCTGATCGCCTTTGTGGTCGTGCGTCTGCTCGTGCGCAAGAACCGCAGCCTGATCGCCTTGGCCGCGGCCGTCGTGCTGGGCGCCCTCACGTGGCGGATCGGGATTCCCGTCACCGTGACCGGCAGCCAGCTGAACGGCGCGTTCCTGATCGCGCTGCTGTGCGCGGCGGGCTTCGGCCTGCTGATGTGGCGCACCGCCGCCGGGTACGCCCTGCGCGCCGTGGGCCTGTCGCCCAAAGCCGCCGAGTACGGCGGGATCAGCGTGGCGAAGAACACCATCCTGGCCATGACCATCGCCGGGATGTTCGCGGGCCTGGCGGGCACGCACTACGTGAACGGTGGGGCGCTTGACGAGTACCGCCTGAAGCAGAACATGCCCGTGAACGTCGGCTTCGACGGCATCGCCGTGGCCCTGATGGGTCAGAGCACCCCAGCAGGCGTCGTGGCGTCCAGCATCCTGTTCGGCACCATCGACACCGGCTCGGTCAGCGTCACCACGAAGCTCGCCAAGGTGAACAGCGACATCGTGACGGTCCTCAAGGCCCTCATCGTGCTGTTCATCGCGGCCGGGGGCTTCCTGAGCCGCCGCCTCACCTCTCCCCCACCGCCCGCGCTGGTCACCGCAGCGGAACGCCACGAGACGCCCGCCGCCGTGGACACCACCACATCCCTCACGCCGCAACCGAACGTGGGTCAGGCCAGTGAGGACATCACCCGGGATGGCAAGAACTGATGGAAGCCCTCATCGCACAGATTTTCACCACGGCGTTCCTCGCCACGTTCATCCGCAGCGTCGTGCCGCTGCTGCTGACCGCGCTGGGCGGCCTGTTCAGCGAACGCAGCGGCGTCGTGAACATCGCCCTGGAAGGCCTGATCATCTTCGGCGCGCTGGCCGCCGCGGTCAGCACGCAGCTCCTCACGCCCAGCCTGGGTCAGGTGGCGCCCTGGGCCGGCTGGCTGATCGGGATGCTGGTCGGCGGCCTGATCGCCTGGATTCACGCGGTCCTGAGCATCAAGTACCGCGCCGATCAGGTCATCAGCGGCACGGCCATCAACCTGCTGGCGACCGGCGTGCCCGCCGTAGTGCTTACCGCGCTGTACGGCGTGTCCAACGAGAGCCCCAAGGTCGAACACGCGCTGCCCCTGTGGGGCGTGGGCGAACTGCGCTTCTCACCGCCCGTGTACTTCGCCTTCCTGGCCGTGGCGATCACCTGGTACGTCATGTACCGCACGCCCTACGGTCTGCGCCTGCGCGCCACCGGTGAGCAGCCGGGCGCCGCAGCCAGCATGGGCGTGAACGTGCGCCGCATGCGCTACAGCGCCGTGATCCTGTCCGGCGTGCTGGCCGGGACGGCCGGCACGTTCCTCAGCATCGGGAACCTCGACTCGTACGTGCGCAACATCAGCGCCGGCGCCGGCTTCATCGCCCTGGCCGCCCTGATCTTCGGGCAGTGGAAACCCCTGGGCGTGCTGGGCGCCACGCTGCTGTTCGGGCTGCTGCAGGCGCTGAGTATCGTCCTGGGGGGCACCAACCTGCTGCCCAGCACGCTGGTTCAGGCCCTGCCGTACCTGATCACCATCCTCGCGCTGATCTTCACGGGCCGCAGCCGTGCGCCCAAGGCCCTGGGCCGCTCCTACGACAGCTGACACAAGCACGAGCAGCGCGGCCGGACAGTTCCCTCTGTCCGGCCGCGCGACTTGTGTTCCTTCACGGCGGGTCCAGCGCACAATGCGCTACTGTGGACGGTACCGTGACGAGTTTCGGAGCTGCCCTTCGACAGGCCCGCGAGCAGCTGGGGCTGAGCACGCAGGACGTGGCCCTGCGCACCAAGATCCGCGGGGATTACCTGCGCGCCCTGGAGGACGGGAACCTGAGCCTCCTGCCGGAACGCACGTTCACCCGCTCCTACCTCACCCGCTACGCCCGCGAACTGGGCCTGGACCCCCAGCCGCTCCTGCAGGACTTCGACCGGACCTCCCCCGCCCCGGCTGGATCCTCCCAATCAGCCCGGCCCGTCCCTCGCCGGCGCCGCGTGCCTGTCACGCTGATCGCCGCGCTGCTGGGCGGACTGCTGATCGTGGGGGCGAGCGGTTACCTGCTCAGCCAGCGCGCCACCCGCCCCGCCCCGGTCGTCCAAGCGGACCCGGCGCCCACCCCAGCCCCGGCCCACGCGGCCACCGTCCGCCTGACCGTCAAGGTGACGCCCCCCGGCGCGCGCGTGTACCTGGACAACCGCGACCTGGGCAGCGCACCCATCCTGGCCTTCCCGGTGGACGCCCGCACCCAGGCAGAACTGCGCGTGGAACTCAGTGGCCGCGAGCCGCTGCGGCAGGCGATCAACGTGACCCGCAGCCGGAACCTGCGGGTCAATCTGAACGTCAAGGGCAAACCCAGCGTCCTGACGGACGCCGCAGCCCCCGCACCCCGGCCAGCCTCAGCTCAGACGACCACCCGGGGCGCCGCGACCCCTGGGCAGGGGACCCAGACGACCCCAGCTCAGGGCGCCGCCACGGACACCCGCACGCCCGCAGCTGCTCCAGCCACGCCCTCGGGCGTGCAGGTGTCGTACAGCGGGCCCGCCTGGACCCGCGTGACCGACGCCAGTGGCCGCATTCTCTTCGAGGGGACGCCCACGGCCGGCACCGTGAAGTCCTACCCGAAGGGCGTCACGATCCGCACCGGGAACGCCGCCGCCGTGAAGGTCAGCGTGGACGGCGCGCCCGGCGCCGCACTGGGGCAGGCCGGTCAGGTCGTCACCCGCAGCTTCTGACCCACACGCCCACGACCCTCAGGGTTTTCCCGCAGGCCGAGCGGGAGATGACGTCTGCGCGTCAATGCCGGGCCGCCACCCCCTCGCCTCAAAGACAGGAGCGGAGTCAGGAGAGTCTGCTTCCCTTCACTGGGGCCACGTCACGGGACCGTAGACCCGCGCGCGGTGGGGCTCTGCCGCCCGGTAGAGTAGGAGCGTGTCCCGTCCCTCACGCCCCACGCCGGTCCCAACCCCGCAGCTGAACGCCTTCCAGTACGCCTGGCGCAGCCCCTGGGTGCGTCTCATGGTGTTCCTGCTGGTCTTCTACGTCCTGTACCGCTTTGTGGGGCAGGTGAAGACTGTGCTGATTGACTTCGCCGTGGCGTTCCTGATCGCTTACCTGGCCAATCCGCTGCTGAACTGGCTGGAACGCGGCCGGGTCCGGCGGGGCCTCGGAGTCTTCTTCGTGGTGCTGATCTTCGCCGCTCTGTTCAGCATGGCGGGGCTGCTGCTGGCGACCGTGTCGGGGCAGCTGATCACGCTGCTTCAGAAACTCCCCGACCAGATCGGATCGCTGGGGGACGTCCTGGACCGCGTGACATCCTGGCTGACGTCCCGGGGCGTACCGGGCCTGGCGGACTCGCGGGAGCGGCTGATCACGGCCGCTCAGGACTACGTGCAGAACATCGGGAAGAACATCGTGCCCATCCTGCAAAACGCCCTGTCTTCGACTGGCACGCTCCTCAGCGGTCTGGTGTCGATTGGCGGCATGGTCGGGCAGATCCTGCTGATCCTGCTGATGAGCGTCTACCTGATGATCGACTACAGCCGCGTGAACGCGGCCATGCTGGCGGTCTTCCCGCGCCCCTGGCAGCCACGCGTGCTGGAGTTCAGTGACCTGGTCGGCACGGCGGTGGGTGGGTACGTGCGTGGGCAGCTGCTGATCGCGTCGTTCATCGGGGTGTTCGTGTGGCTGGGCCTGAGCATCGTGGGCATTCCCAGCGCCGCGGCGATCGGCTTCCTGGCCGGGGCGTTCAATATCGTGCCGTACCTGGGGCCGATCATCGGCGCCACGCCCGCCATCCTGCTCGCGCTGACCCTGCCGGGCGCGCTGATCAAGATCGTGCTGGTGATCGTGGTGTTCGTCGCGGCCAACCAGATCGAGGGGAACTTCCTGAGTCCATACATCCTGAGCCGCACGACCGACCTGCACCCGATCACGGTGCTGGTTGCCATTCTGATCGGCGCGTCCCTGCTGGGCTTCGCGGGGGCGCTGCTGGCCGTGCCGCTGATGGCGCTGGGGAAGCTGGTATTGCAGCGGTACTACTACCCGAGTCGCGTGTATACCGACGGCCCCTGAGGCGCGGTCCACATGCAGGAGGCCCGGTCGTCTGCGGACGCCGGGCCTGTGCCGTATGGGTAGCTGTAGGTGCGCCTGCCTCTCCTCGCGGACGTATCGTATATGGCGCGTCCCTGACCGTCCGGCGGGCCGTGCTCAGCACAGGACAGCGCCCGCCCTCACCGGTTGGGGTGGGGGCGGGCGCCGGGCGTGGTCTGGGTTCAGACCAGTTCGATGAGGGCCATGGTGACGCCGTCACCGCGGCGGGTGCCGACGCGCAGGATGCGGGTGTAGCCACCGGGACGCTCGGCGTACTTGGGGGCCACTTCGTCCATGACCTTGCGCACAATGGCGTTGTCGTGGATGTCCTGGGCGACGAGGCGGCGGGCGTGCAGGTCGCCGCCCTTGGCAGTGGTGATCAGTTTCTCAACGAAGGGGCGCAGCTCCTTGGCCTTCGTGAGGGTCGTCTGGATGCGGCCCTCGCGCAGCAGAGCCGTCGCCTGGGCGCGGGCCAGGGCGGTGCGGCTGCTGCTGTTGCGGTTGAGCTTGCGACCGGCTTTACCGTGACGCATGGTGTATCTCCTTGGGGTTCAGTCGGCTCAGTCGCGCAGGGCGAGGCCGAACTGGGCGAGTTGCTGCTTGATCTCATCGAGGCTGCGCTCGCCGATGCCGGGAACCTTTTTCAGGTCACGGTCGGACAGGGCACACAGGGCGTCCACGCTGTCGATGCCTTCTTCCTTCAGGGAGTGCAGCACGCGGGTGGTGAGGCCCAGACCCTCGAGGGTCACGCGGGGGGAGTCCATCTCGGCGGGGTAATCGCCGGGGTTCAGGTTGAGGCTGGCGGTGCTGGGCGGCAGGTCGTACACGTTCGGCGCGGTGGGCGCGGGGGTGTAGACGGGCTGCTGGTACTCGGGTGCAGCGGCGGGGAGGGTTTCCACGTTGCCGAACACCGTGAGTTCTTCACGAAGGATCTCAACAGCCTTGTCCAGGGCGTCCTGGGGGCTGGTGCTGCCGTCGGTCCAGACACGCAGGATCAGGCGGTCCAGGTCAGTCTGCTGGCCCACGCGGGTGTTCTCGACGTGGTACGCCACGCGGCGCACGGGGGAGAACACAGCGTCGACGGGGATCGAGTTGATGCGGTCCTTGGTGGCGTGCTTGTCCGCGGGGACGTAGCCTTCGCCTTCCTCAACGCGCACTTCCATGACCAGCTTGCCGTCCTCGGCGAGGTTGGCGATGACCAGGTCAGGGTTGACGATCTCCGCGTCACTGGGGACCTCGAAGGCGCTGGCCTTGACGACGCCTTCGCCCTGCGCACGCAGGGTGAGGGTCTTGGGCCCTGAGGCGTGGAATTTCACCACGAGTTCCTTGAGGTTCAGGATGATCTGGATGACGTCTTCCTTGACGCCGGGGATCGTAGAGAACTCATGCAGGACGTCCTCGATGTACACGCTGGTGACAGCGGTACCGGGGATGGAGGACATCAGGATGCGCCGGATGGGGTTCCCGATGGTGACGCCGTAGCCGCGGGTGAGCGGTTCCAGGACGAACTCGCCGTAGTCGCCGTCCACACGGGCTTTGAGTTGAGGGCGCTTTTGATCCACTGGGGCCTCCTGATTTAGCGCGAGTAGTACTCGATGATGAAGTTCTCGTTGATGGGCAGGGCGAGGTCTTCACGCGCGGGGAGGCGGGAGAAGGTGCCCTTGAAGTTCTCGGCGTCCAGTTCAACCCAGGGGCTCACGCGGCGGCGCTTCTGCGCTTCCATGTTCTCCTGAATGAAGCCGATCTTGCGGCCGAGGTCAGACACGCTGATCTCGTCGCCGATCTTCACGCGGTAGCTGGCGATGTCGACTTTCTTGCCGTTGACCAGGATGTGGCCGTGGCCGACGAACTGGCGGGCCTGGCGGCGGGTGCTCGCGAAGCCCATGCGGAAGACGACGTTGTCCAGGCGGCGTTCGAGCAGCTGCAGGAACACGGTGCCGGTCACGCCGGGAACGTTGGCCGCTTCCTCGAAGAGGTTACGGAACTGCTTTTCCCCGATGCCGTACAGGCGGGCGAGTTTCTGCTTTTCACGCAGACGCACGCTGTAGTCGCTGGGGCGGCCGCGGCCACGGCGCTGGCCGTGCTGGCCGGGCGCGTAGGGGCGCTTGTCCAGGTACTTCTGGACTTTTTCGGTCTCCGCGAGGTTGATGCCTTCGCGGCGGCTGAGTTTGGTGATGGAACCACGGAAACGACCCATGTTTGACTCTCCTTGCGGCCTGCGCCCTGTGGGGGCAGTGCCGGGTCTGCGGCCCTCTGTTGCCCGCCTCCGTTGCCTGTGGTGAGGCTTACGTCACCATGAGGTGAGCGGTGGAGGCGGGGCAGGTGGGCGCGCGCGTGCGCTTTAGGCGCGGAACTTCTTCTTGGGGCGGCAGCCGTTGTGCGGCACGGGGGTGTCGTCCATGATGGACTTCACTTCGATGCCCGACGCCTGGATGGCGCGGATGGCCTGCTCGCGGCCGGAGCCGGAGCCGCGCACGATCACGTCGACAATGTTCATGCCGAAGGTCTGCTGGGCCTTCTTGACGGCGTCAGCGGCGGCCAGCTGGGCGGCGTAGGGGGTGCCCTTCTTGCTGCCCTTGTACCCGATCGTCCCGCCGCTGCTCCAGGCAACGCTGTTGCCGTCGAGGTCGGTGATGGTGACGATGGTGTTGTTGTAGCTGGCGTGCACGTACGCGCGGCCAGCGCTGATGTTGCGCCGGGCGCGGCGCGGGGTCTTGCCTTTGGTGCTCTTCGCCATGGCTTACTTCCTCGTGGCCTTTTTCTTGCCGGCGACGGTCTTGCGGGGTCCCTTGCGGGTGCGCGCGTTCGTCTTGGTGCGCTGGCCGCGCACGGGCAGACCGCGGCGGTGACGCAGGCCGCGGTAGGCGCCGATGTCCATCAGGCGCTTGATGTTCTGGCCGACTTCGCTGCGGAGGTCACCTTCGACCTTGTAGGTCTTCTCGATGGCTTCACGCAGGGTGCTCTGATCGCCTTCGCTGAGGTTCTTGACGCGGGTGTCCGGGTTGATGCCGGTGCGTTCCAGAACTTCCTTGCTGCGGGTCAGGCCGATGCCGTAGATGTAGGTGAGCGCGATTTCGACGCGCTTTTCGCGGGGCAGGTCAACGCCAGCAATACGCGCCATGCTTAACCCTGCCTCTGCTTGTGCTTGACGTTGGAGCAAATGACCAGCACGCGCCCGTGGCGGCGGATCACTTTGCAGTTGTCGCACATCTTTTTGACACTGCTACGAACTTTCATTGCTTCCTCCTCGCGCCGCCGCGCCCGCTCACCCCATCCTGGGTGCGTGACTGGCAGCGCTCGACCCCCCTCCCACTCTTGGGTGGGGAATCTGTTGGGTACTTCGGCCCGGCTCTACTTGCGGTAGACGATGCGACCGCGCGTCGTGTCGTAGGGACTGATTTCCAGAACCACACGGTCCCCGGGCAGGATGCGGATGTAGTGAATGCGCATCTTGCCACTGATGTAAGCCAGGATGTCGTGCCCGGTGTCAAGCTTCACGCGGAACGTGGTGTTCGGCAGCGCCTCTTCGACCACGCCCTCGGCCCGCACGGTATCGGACTCTTCCTTCTTACGCTTTTCCCGCTGTTCCGGCATCTTTCGTCTCGCCACGCAACCTCCAGGCCTGATACAAGCCAAACGTAAAGGTATCATGACCCTTCCCGGAACGGCAAGACTGGTGGGCGCGGTGTGGTGACAGGGCTGGTCTGGTCCGCCCGTGCGTTCGTTTATTCCGGACGCTGCTGCTCCAGGACCTCCTGCCAGAAGGTCAGGCAGGCCTGCTCGTACAGTTCGCCCATGCGCAGCGTGCGCGAGAACGGGGGCTGATCGGGCACCGCGCAGGGATCGGCGTGCATCATGGCGTGATACGTGGCCAGCCGTTCCTGATGCTGACGCACTTGGTCTGTGGCCAGGACCCGCAAGGCCGCCCGGTCGTCCGGCGGTGTGAAGAACATCCGCAGCAGACCCGGGTCCCGCAGTTCCGGCAGGCCAGCCGGGCTGCGCCGCCAGTCGTCCAGGGCGGCCCGGCCCGCGTCCGTGATGCTGAACAGGCGGCGGCGCCGGCCCCGGTCTTCCTGCGTCTCGTTCAGCAGCCCCAGCGTGACGAGCCGCTGGGGTTCGGCGTACAGCTGTGACCGTGGGAAGGACCAGAAGTACCCCACCGATTCATCCACCCAGCGCTTGAGATCGTAGGCGGTGGCGGGTCCGGTGTGGTTCAGGAAGCCCAGCACGATGAACGCCGAGGGGCCTAGGGTTGCGTCCGACATCCCCACAGCGTACCATCAGGTTAGACCATCCAGAATAGACCATTCGATTTGGATGGTCATGGTTGTTCAGGAGGACGCATGACCCGCAGCGCCACGACCGCTCCACAGCCCCTGCCCCCCCGCCTCACCGCTGAACTGGACGGTCCCTTCGCCGTCTTCCTGATCGGCGCCCGCGTGAACCAGCCCTGGAACCTCCCCGCGTGGCTCCCGGTCTTCCGCGCCATGCCGCGCATGCTGCGTGAACTGCACGCGCAGCCCGAACTGGGCCTGCTGGGCGGCCAGACCCACGGCACCACCCTGATCCAGTACTGGCGCAGCGCCGAGCACCTGCACGCCTACGCCCACGCGCGTGACCACGCCCACCTGCCCGCGTGGCGCGCCTTCAACCAGGCGGCCCGGCGGCACCCGGGCGCCGTCGGCATCTGGCACGAGACGTACCTGATTCAGCCCGGCGCCTACGAAACCGTGTACGTGGACATGCCTCCATTCGGCCTGGGGCGCGCCGGTACCCTGGTGCCCGCCACCGGACGGCGCCAGAGCGCCCAGGGTCGCCTGAACGCCCAGCCCAGCGAGGTACGCACCTGAGCCCACCTGACCGGGAGGGCCGTGTCAGGCTGGCCGCATGCAGCCTCCCGCCGTGCTGTCCAGCGCACTGACCCTGATCGCGCAGGCCCCTGCGCTGTGGCCCGACTTTGCGCCTCAGCGCACGCCCCTGCTGACCTTCGACGGCACGCGCACCTGGCTGCACCACGCGCCGGACGGGCCAGCGGAACCCGGCTGGACCCAGACCGCAGGCGCGTCGGTGTGGCCGGGACGCCATCCCGCGCTCAACGCGCACACCGCTGTGACCCTGCCCAGTGGGCTCCGCGCCGCAGGCGTGCTGCTGCCCGACCTGTCCCTCCCCACAGCTCCTGCGCCCGCCGCCCGGGTGCTGGCCGCCACGCTGACCCACGAGGCTTTTCACGTGTACCAGCAGGCCACGCCGTCTGTGGCCTGGGAGACGGACGAGCTGGCCGCCCTGACCTACCCCACGGGGGCGGCCGTCCGGCACGCCCGCGCGGAGGAAACGCACCACCTGCGCCGCGCCCTGCACCAGGCAGACTGGGTGACCTCCGCGCGGCGCGCGCTACACTGGCGCGCCCAGCGGCACGCGCAGCTGAGCGGCCCACATCAGCACTGTGAAACCCGCATGGAAACCACAGAAGGTCTGGCCCAGTTCGTGGAGACCCGCTTCCTGGACGAGCGTCCTCGCCTTGACCCGGTCGCCGCCACCCGGATGGGTCTGCGGGCATGGGCCTATCACAGCGGCGCGGCGCTGGCTTCCCTGCTGACGCGCACGGACGCGCCCTGGCACAGCGAGATGCGGGCAGGACACGCGCTGGCCGACCTGCTGGAACGCCACCTTGGGCCTCCCCTGCCCGCCCCGGCACACGAACACCTGCGGAACGCCGCTCACGCCGCAGCCGACGCCCACGACGCGGAGCTTCAGGCGCGGCTGAGTGCCTTCCACGCGCAGCCCGGCCCCGCCCTGCACCTGAGCCGCGCGGGAGGCCTGACACTGACCGGCTTCGACCCCATGAATCTGCACGTCCTGCCCGGCGGGGCGCTCCTGCACACCCGGCACCTTCAACTGCGAGCACCCGACATGACGGTAGAAACCCTGAACCACGCGGCACTGGTGCGCGGTCCCACGCCACTTCACGTGGACGCCCTGACGCTCCGTGGCCTGCCCATGCCCACGCTGCACGCGGGCCGCTGGCAGGTGCGCACGCCCACCCTCACCGTGGACCTGCCAGCGGCGGCCGTGCAGATCAGCGGGGACGGCTGGTCAGCCCAGCTGCCCTGACGGCACCGGCCACGGGCCCCAGGTCAGGTCCGCGGGCGCACAGGGCCGCGACACGTAATACCCCTGGATCAGGTCGCAGCCCCACTCACGCAGGTCCCGCCACTGCTCGGGCCGCTCAACGCCCTCGGCGACCACCTGCACGCCCGCCTCGTGCGCGAAGGTGATCAGGGCGCGCACAATCGGCCGGGACGAGCGCGCAGGTGGCGGAGCGTCCTGATCCTGAATCAGCGAGCGGTCAATCTTGAGCCACTGCGCAGGCAGGCGGTGCAGGCGACTGATACTGGAGTACCCCGTCCCGAAATCATCCAGCGCCAGCGGCAGGCCCAGCGACGCCACCCGCGCCGTGTGATCATCGCCGCCCGGCCCGCCGAACACCGCGCCCTCCGTGACCTCCAGCATCAGCGCCTGCGGATCCAGCTGAAATTCATCCAACACCGCCCGGACCACGCCCGCGAATTCAGGCTGCGCCAGCTGCCGCGGCGCCACGTTCACCGACACCCGCAGCGCCGGCCGTGCCTGGCGCCACGTGGCCAGCTGCCGCGCCGCCTCGCGCAGCACCCACTCTCCCAGCGGCACGATCAGGTCCGTGCTTTCCACCAGCGGAATGAAGCGGCCCGGCGGGACCAGACCTAGCTCCGGGTGCTGCCAGCGCACCAGCGCCTCCAGCGCCCGCACCTCGCCCGTCGCGGTATCCACGATCGGCTGGTAGTGCAGGCAGAACTCCTCGCGGTCCAGCGCCACCCGCAGCGCCTGCTCCAGTTCCATGCGTTCCAGCGCGGAATCACTGAGGTTCGCGTGGAAGCGGCGCACCGCGTGCCGGTCCTGCTTCGCGTGGTACATCGCCAGGTCCGCGTTCTTCTGTAACGTCCGGACGTCCTGACCGTCCAGGGGCGCCACGGTCACCCCGATGGACGCCGTGACCGTCCACTCCCGCCCGCCCAGCAGGACGGGCGCCGTCAGCGCGTGCAGCAGGCGCTGCGCGGCCAGCTCCGCCTCCTCATGCGAGCGCACGCCGCGCAGCAGCACCGTGAACTCATCCCCACCCTGCCGGGCCACCAGGTCCCCCTCGCGCACCGTGCGGCGCAGACGATCCGCGACCTGCACGAGCAGCTGATCACCCATGTCATGTCCCATGGTGTCATTCACCTGCTTGAAGTGATCCAGGTCGATGAACAGCACGCCCAGGGACGCGGTGGTCGTCACGGCACGCTGCAGTTCTACCTCGAACGCCGCGCGGTTCACGAGTCCGGTCAGCGCGTCGTGCCGCGCCTGATGTGCCAGCTGCCCCTGCACCTCCTGAAGCGCGGCGTTCGCGCTGGTCAGCTCGGCGCTGCGCAGCCGCTCCTGCTCGGCACGGTGCGCCAGCTGCTCCAGCTTCATCTGCGTGGCCGTCACCTGCGTCCGGCGCTGCAACACCTCGGTCAGCGCCTGCCGCTCCAGGTCCGCGGCCAGCCGCGCGTGCCGCAGCGCGCCCGGCGCGTCCCCGCCCGCCTCCAGCAGACCCGAGAGCGCCTCATGCGCCTGAATCTGCCGGAAATTCACGGCCAGTTCATCCGCCAGCGCCGCCGCCCGTTCCAGGGTCGCGCGGGCCGGGGCGGCGTCCAGGGCCAGCTGCGCGCGCCCCAGCAGCACCAGCGCGTCGCAGAGATTCTCGCGGTCCCCGAGTTCCTCAGAGCCGCGCACCGCGCACTCCGCCTCGACCAGCGCCTCAGCCACCCGGTTCAGGTCGAGCAGGTTCGCGGCCATGTTCGCGCGCAGCAGGAACTCATGCTGCCGGTATCCGTGCGCCTGCGCGCGCGCCAGCGTCTCCCGGTTCAGGCTCAGGGCTTCCTCGAACCGGCCCAGGTAATGCGAATCCAGCGCCGCGTTAATGGACGCACTCGACAGAATCAGGTCATGCCCGGTCTCGCGCGCCAGATCCAAGGCGTCCTGATGGTACGAGAGGGCCGTATCGAACTCCTGCAGGTCCAGGTACAGGTTGCCAATGTTGTTCAGAGAGCGCGCCTGCGACAGCCGGTCCCCGGTCGCCTGCCCCAGTTGTAGGCAGCGCAGGTGGCGGTCCATGGCCGCGCCGTACTGCCCCTGCTTCACGAACGTGATGGCCTGACCGTTGATCGCGCGCGTCTGCGTGGCAGATGCACCGATCCGCGCCGCCTGCGCCTCGCTCGCCTCGAACAGGGCCAGCGCCTCCGGGTACTCCGCGAGGAAGAAATGCCCGTACCCGCACAGCATCCGCGCCCGCGCCTCACCAGCCTCGTAGCCCAGCTGCCGCGCCAGATCCAGCGCCCCGGACGCCAGATCCTGCGAGCGCTGCATGGACGTCATGAGCACCGCGTCCGCCTCGTCATTCAGGCGGTCCACGTCCAGCCACGAGCGGGCGGCGGGATGAGGCAGAGCGTGGGCGGGGGTGTGAGTCACAGGTCCGGGTCCTCCTGAAGGATGTGCCCGTCAAGATAGTCACGTGCCGCTGACAGTCTTCTGAACACCCCCCGCAGGTCAAACCTTAACCGGACGGAATTGGGCCACAGCACTGAAACCCATCGCGGCGGCCCTCAGCCCGATCAGCGCTGCCGTGGACGGCACACCCACCTGAATGCCCAACGCGGCGCGGTAGGCCCTCAGGAACGCCGCACTCAGGGTGCCTGGAGGCGGGTTGGGTGCACCTTGCCGCCATCCGGTGTCCTGCGGTCACCCTACGGCGTCTCCGCGGACCACAAGGCCCTGATCGCCCGCCCAGGCGCCCAGGTCGTCCCCGCGCAGCGCGGCGGCCAGCAGGCCCGGGAAGTGCGTGGGCGTGCACGCGAACGCTGGGATGTCCAGGCTGGCAAGGGCGCGTGCCACGCCGTGATCGAAGCTGGGCGCCCCATCATCCGAGAGCGCCAGCAGCGCCACGATCAGCACGCCACTCTCGCGCAGCGCGTGGGCACGGGCGAGCATCTCGCGTTCGTTGCCGCCCTCGAACAGGTCACTGAGGAGCACGAGGACCGTCTGCTCCGGGCGTTCGATCACGCCCTGGCAGTACGCCAGCGCCCGGTTGATGTCGGTGCCGCCGCCCAGTTGCAGGCCGTACAGCAGCTCCACCGGGTCGCTGAGGTGTTCGGTCAGGTCCGCGACCGCCGTGTCGAACGCCACCACGCGCGTGCTTAGCGCCGGGAGGCTCGCCAGGACCGCGCCGAACACCCCGGCGTACACCACGCTGCCCGCCATGCTGCCCGACTGGTCCACGCACAGCACCACGTCCCGCAGGCTGCGCCGCCGCCGCCCGTGCCCGACCAGCCGCTCGGGGACGAGGGTGCCCAGTTCCGGGCGGTACGTGCGCAGGTTCGCGCGGATCGTGCCGGGCCAGTCGATCTCGGCGGCCTTCGGGCGGCGCGTGCGCTGCGCGCGGCTGAGGCTCCCGGTGACGGCCGCGCGGGTCGGTTCCTCCAGGCGGCGCGTCAGGTCCTCCACCACGCGCCGCACCACCGAGCGGGCCGCGTCCCGCGCCGACGGCGGCATCACGCCCTTCAGGGACACCAGCGTCGCCACGAGGTGCACGTCCGGCTCCACGCCGTCCAGCAGCTCCGGCTCGAACAGCAGCTGACGCAGATTCAGCCGCTCGATGGCGTCCGCCTGCATCACCCGGACCACGTCGGTCGGGAAGAATTCCCGCAGGTCCGCCAGCCAGCGCGCCACGCGCGGCGCACTCCCCCCCAGCCCGCCCCGACGCTCACCGTCCGGCGGGTCGTACAGCCCAGCAAGTGCGGCGTCCATCCGGCGGTCCTCCAGCGTGAGGGGCACCTCGGTCCCCTCCTGCGCGGCCAGCCCGTCGGCGTCCCCGCCACCCAGCACCAGCCGCCAGCGGCGCTTACGTTCATCCATCATGACCCACCCCCAGCAGGCTCAGCACGACCGGGATGACCCGCGCCGCCCGGGTGTCATCCACCGCGACCGGCGTGAGGCGCGACGCGGGCGTGCCCCCACGCACCGCCTCGCCAATCGCGCGGCGCTCGGGCGCCTCAAAGCGCGCAAAGACCCGGCGCAGGAGCGGCAGCACGTTCTGGAACACCTCGGCGTCCAGGGCCGACAGCCAGCCATCCACCAGCGCCAGCAGGCCCGCGTCGTGCACCAGCAGCGCCCCAGTATCCCCCAGGAAGCCGTCCAGCCACGCCGTGACCGCCAGCGGCGACGGGTCACTCAGCGCCAGCCCCAGCCGCGCCTCCACCTGACCGGTGTCCAGCACGCCCGCATCGCGCAGGCGGCGCAGCGCGTCCCCCAGCAGGAGCGGATGCGCGTCCTCCCGGTCCGCGGCCCGGCGCAGGGCCGCGCGCCACTCGCCAGTGACCTCCGGATCGTCCAGCAGGCGCACGGCCGCGTCCGCGCCCCGCACCGCGTCCCGCAGGTCCGACGCCGCCTCGTCCCCCAGACCTACCCCGGCCAGCGGCAGCCCCACCGCCGCGCGGGTCAGCAGCGCCCGGAACGTCTCCAGCGGCGCCACCTCTCCCCCACCCGGACGGGCGGCGGCCGGACCGCGCCCACGCACGTCCCCGTAGCGCGCCAGTCGCGCCAGGGGCGGCAGCGCCCGCAGCACGTCCGGCACGTCCGCGCCCAGCGCCGACCGCTCATCCAGCGCCGCCAGCGTCACTGGCAGGGCGCCGGGCAGGTCCGCGAGGCGCAGCACCTCCAGCAGCGCCGTCAGCTCTGCCAGCGTCCCCGCGCCCCGCGCGGCCTCCAGCGCGGACGCCGTCGCCGCGTCCCGCACCGTCTGCCCCAGCCGACTCGCCTCCACCAGCCGCACGCTGAACTCCGGCCGCCAGCGCAGCTGCCACCCCTCACGGAACGTCCCCAGCCCACCCGACCCACGGGGCTTCGCCCACGGCACGCCCAGCAGGTTCAGGCGGTGAAACAGCACGCTGCGCGCCAGATCATTGTCCGAACGCAGGTCCAGATCCAGGTCCAGCTTCTCCGGCAGCACCTTCAACCGGAGGCTCTTCTGCTGCCGCGCCACGTCCCGCGCCAGCGGCACCGTCGGCACCCCGTCCGGCACCGCGCCCAGCGCCTCCCCCACCACCAGCCGCTCCTCAATCAGCCGCAGGGGCAGGTCCCCGTCCCAGCCGAACACGCTCAGCGCCGCTTCGTTCAGCTCCTCCAGGCCCGGCAGCGCCCGCCCCCGCAGCGCCGCCAGCGCGTTCGCCAGCCGCGTCGCCTCAATCACCGACGCGCTGCTCGCCTCCAGCCGCTCCGCGCGCAGCAGCCGCGCCACCCGCGCGAACCACCGTTCCGCGACTGCGCCGCGCGACGTGAACAGGTGCTCGTAGTACCCCGGCGAGCGCACGCCCGCCCCGTACCCGCTCGCCACGCTCAGGCGACCATGCGTCCACGGCACCCACGTCAGCGTCACCTTCGCCTTCGGCAAGCCCCTGAGCAGCGCCGCGTCCGCCTTCACCGGAAACAATGAGACGTCCAGCGCGGGCGCGTGCCATGCCCCACACACCACCGCCACCCGATTGAACCCCTCCTTGAGCGCCGCGCGGATGCCCTGCCGCATGAACGCCTCCCGCTGTGCCTCCCGACCCACCGGCGCCAGCGCGTCCGCCCGCACCGCCCGCATCGCCTCATTCACCGCCGCGAACACATCGAAATCATCGCCGCGGGCCTCCACCAGCGACTCCCACCACCGCTCGAAATCCGAGAAGCCCGCCGTCTGCGCCAGCACCCCCAGCGGATCATCCCGCAACTCATCCTCCGGCCCGTCCCGCTCCCCGGCCAGCACCACGCCCGCCGGAAGATCCACGAACCGCGCCACAGCCCCCGCCCGCGCCGCCCAGCGCAACGCCACGAACTCTGGACTGAACACCGCGAACGGCCAGAACGCCGCGCGGGACGGATCATCGTTCACGTACCCCAGCAGCGCCACCGGCGGTTTCAACGCCCCATCCGCCACAAACGGCAGCACCACCTCCGCATCCGACGGCCCCTCCACCAACACGATGTCCGGCTGAAGCTCCTGAAGCGCCAGTTCCAAAGACCGAGCCGAACCTGGTCCGTGATGACGGATGGGGAAAATGGAGATCAAAACCGGATGCTCCAAGTCGGATAAACGCCCTTCGCCTTTTTGTAAATCTCGTTCAACGGATGCATTCTCAGTGTTTTGGTCGTGGTGTTGTAAAAGGCAAATTGATACAGGTCTCCAAGAGCTTGGGCCACCAGGAGTTCAGCGGTGGACAGGGAGAAGAAATATCCCGAGAATTCCTCATCAATCCTTGCTCTACCCGTTGATTTGACCTCAAGGAGCCTGAGTTCACCATGCTGAATAGCCAGTTCAATTCCGGCAGCAGATCTAGGATGCTGCGCAGTCATCTGAAACAAGTCGAACGCCTTGCCATAGACCGGCTTACCCTTGCGGGCAAAAGCAACGCAAATGGCCGAGCGCTCCTCATTACTCGGCTCATAACAATTTTTCAGCTCACGCATGATCAGTCGGGTAGCCGTACGGGCCGTCCGCTTGTTGCTTGAAGTATCGATTTCTATCTCATCCAAAATGGGCAACTGCGGATCAATCGGTAAATCTGTCATTCAGCTCACCGCCCGGCAGGCTTTGTAGAAGTCTTTCCAGTCGTCGCGTTTTTTCGTGACGGTTTCGAGGTATTCGCGCCAGATGAGGGCGTCCTGGGTGGGGTCTTTGATGATCGCGCCGATGAGGCTGGCGGCGATGTCGTGGGGGGTGAGGGTGCCGGTGCCGAAGTGCGCGGCGAGGGACAGGCTCTGGCTGACGACGCTGATGGCTTCGGCGGTGCTGAGGCTGCCGCTGGGGCTTTTGAGGCGGGTTTTGCCGTCTTCGGTGGTGCCGGAGCGGAGTTCGCGGAAGACGGTGACGATCCGCCGGACTTCGTCGAGGGCGGGGGGCTGTGCGGGGATCTGGAGGGCGGCGCTGAGGGCCTGGGCGCGGGCGGTGACGATGCGGACTTCGTCGTCGAGGGTGTCGGGGACGGGGAGGATGACGGTGTTGAAGCGGCGTTTGAGGGCGCTGGAGAGGTCGTTGACGCCGCGGTCGCGGGTGTTGGCGGTGGCGATGAGGTTGAAGCCGTGCACGGCCTGGATTTCGGTGTTCAGTTCGGGAACGGGGAGGGTCTTTTCGGACAGGATGGTGATGAGGGTGTCCTGCACGTCGCTCTGCACGCGGGTGAGTTCTTCCAGGCGGGCGATCTTTCCGCCCTGCATGGCGCGGAGGATGGGGCTCTGGACGAGCGCGGCGGGGCTGGGGCCTTCGGCGAGGAGGCGGGCGTAGTTCCAGCCGTAGCGGAGGGTGTCCTCGGCGGTGCCCGCGGTGCCCTGGATCAGCAGGGTGCTGTCGCCGCTGATGGCCGCGGCGAGGTGTTCGCTGACCCAGCTCTTGGCGGTGCCGGGCACGCCCAGCAGGAGGAGGGCGCGGTCGGTGGCGAGCGTGGCGACGGCGATCTCCATGAGGCGGCGGTCCCCAACGTACTTGGCGGTGATCTCGGTCCCGTCGGGCAGGGTGTCGCCGAGCAGGTACGTGAGGACGGCGTGCGGGCTGAGGTTCCAGCGGGGCGGGCGGGGGCGGGTGTCATGCGCGGCGAGGGCGGCGAGTTCGTGCGCGTACTGCTGCTCGGCGTGCTGGCGCAGGACGGTGGCGTCAGGGGTGGTCATGGGTGCTCCTTGAAGTCGTGCCGGATCTGCCTGCGGGTGTCGAGGGTGCCCATCAGGTCGTGCCAGACGCTCTGGGCGTGGTTGGGTGCGTCGGGTGGCAGGGGTGGGGGGGGCGTGGTGTCGGGGTGGAGGTGATGCGTGTGGTCGTGCAGGGTGCGCCAGCGTTGCGGCCACTGGGAGGGGTGGTCGGTGTGCCGGAGGGTGTCCTGGAGGAGGGCGAGAATGGCGTGGCTGTCCTCAGGGGTCCAGGGGGTGGGGTGGTGCGCCAGGGCGGCGAGGATGAGGTCGGGGTCGCGGTCGTGCAGGCCGCTCTGGAGGGTGCGGGCCGGGTCGGCGAGGGCGCGCAGGGCCGGGGTGGACGCGTGCGCGAGAAGCGCCTGGGCAAGCGGCTGGTGCCGGTGCGTGAGGGTGCCCGCGATGAGGTCGTCGAGCAGGTGGTGGTCGCGGGCCAGGGTGATCAGGGCGTGGGGGCCGCCGGGAGTGGCGTGCAGCAGCGCGTCCGGGTGGGCGTGCCGCAGGACGTGGCTGAGTCGGGCCTGGGGGCCGCCGCTCAGGCCGTCGCGGGGGCTGGGTGGCGTGTCGGGGTCGTGGAGCGCGGCGGCCAGTCGGGCGTTCAGGGCGCTGCGCGGGAGGCGCTGGAGGGTCTGCCGGGCGAGGGTCTGCACGTCGGGGCTGCGGTCGTCCAGCGCGCCCTCCAGCAGGGGTTCCAGGGTGTGGTCGTCGTCACTCAGGGTGTCCAGCACGGCGCTCAGGAGGCGTTTGCGGCTGGCAGCGCGTTCCGTGTCGAACTGCGTGCGTAGCAGGGCTCGGGCGGCGCCGGGGTTGAGGGCTCGCAGCACGCGGTGCAGGGTGTCGCGGTCGGTGTCGCTCAGGGCGGCCCAGGTGGGCTCGTCGGGGGCGTCAGCGTGAGCCAGGGCGGGGCTGTCCGCGTGGTGTGCCAGCCAGCGCCCCCGTTCGCCCAGCACGCGGGCGAGGGGTACGCGCAGGCTGCGGTCCTGCGTGGCGAGGGTCAGCAGGCGCGGCAGGTACAGCGCCGGGACGCGGTAGCCGTGCGCGTGGCACAGGGTCAGCCACTCGTGCAGCAGGGGGCCGCCCAGATGCGGGAGGTGCCGCGCGGCGCGGGCCGGGGCTTCCGCACGCGGATCGCTGGGGGCGGGGGTGGGGGCCGGGGCGGGCGGGTCGGGTTGCCGTCCGGCGGTCGCGGCGAGGGTCAGCAGCGCGGCGCGGGCCAGCAGGGTACCTGCCGGGTCGTCCCGGGTGACCCGCGCGGCGGCCTGTCCGGTGGCGTCGGGGCCGGGGGTGGGCAGGGGGGCGCGTTCGGTGCCGATCAGCGCGGCGCTCAGCAGGGCCCGGAGGTCAGGACCCATAGTCATTCTCCGGTTCATCCAGGGGGTGCAGGGTGCCGTCCTGCCCGGCGCACAGGGGCGTGAGACTCTGGCCGTCCCATTCGGCGGTGAAGGTCTGCGGGTGTCCGCCGCCCAGGGCCAGCAGGGTGAGGCGGGCCGTGTCGCTGCCGCCCAGCGGGAGGCTGCCGCGTGCGTCCCCGGCCCGCCAGGGGTCGCCGTCCCGCGTGGGGGGGTGGACCGTGACAGGCCCGAGGTGGTGCGCGGTGCGGTCCAGCCAGGGGTTCAGGGCCAGGGCGGCGCCGTGCGCGTCGAGCAGGCCGTCCAGGGTGACTGGTGCGGGCAGGGGGGTGGGGGCGCTGCGGGTGGCCTCGCCGTCCAGGACGTGCCGCTGGGGGACCGTGCCTGGGGCAGGGCTCAGGCGGGCGCGGACGCTCTTCCCGGCGGGCAGGGCGGGTGGCAGGGGCCAGCCGGGCGCGGCGAAGTCCAGCAGGAGCGCGGTGGTGCCGCTTTCGTGCAGCCAGCTGCGGCGGGTGCGGACGTGTTCCTCGTCGCTGATGGTGTGGCCCAGCACCAGCCAGTGGGTGTCGGTCCCCCCGGCGGCGATGGTGGCGGCCTTGTCCAGCGGGAAGCCCAGCGCGGCGCGCAGGTCGGCCTGTTGCGGGGCGCTCAGGGTGTCGCGGCCGGGCCACGCCTTGGTCAGCAGGTACAGGCGGGCCAGGTGGGCCAGCAGCCGGCCCGGGTGGGGCAGGACTTCGGGGATCATCCGGACCAGGCGGGCGGCGCCGGGCGCCTGGGCGTCCACGAGGCGGGCGGCCTGGGTGTCCCAGTCGCTGTAGGGTCGCGCGGCGGCCTGCGCCAGTCCGTCCCGGACGAGGTCTTTCAGGAAGGTCTGCAGGGCGTCCAGGCCCAGGCTGACTTTCTTCTCGCGCGCGGCGCGGCGTTTGGCCTGTGCGGCGGGGTCGGGGCCGCTGCAGGTCTCCCCTGCCGGGTCGGCGTCGGCTGGGCTGGAGTCGGACGGGGCGTGTTTCGCAGCGCGGCCGTCCAGCCACTTCCGGATGGCATCCGGAGCGGGGTCGCTGCCGAACTGCTGCGGGTGCGCTTCGTGCAGGAGCAGCAGGGCCAGGGCGTGCTTGCAGGGGAACTTGCGGCTGGGGCAGGAGCACTTGAAGGCTGGGGCGTCCGGGCCGCTTAGGTCGACACCGGTCAGGTAGGGCTGTCGGCCGCTCCCCTGGCAGTGTCCCCAGAGGTGCGTGGGTTTGGCGTGCAGGTCGGGCCACTGGGCAGGCGTGGCGAGCTTGCGGGCGCTGGCGGCGCTGCTCGAATCCGGGGCCAGGGTCAGGACGGGGTCGGGGGTGGCGGTCATCGGGTCTCCTGACAGCCGTTACGCTGCCAGCGTAATGTAGTGCATCCCTCCTTTGCTGGCAAGCGCAGAAGGGGCCGCCACGCCAGAAGGGCCGGTGGGTCCGGACAACGCCAGAGCCACCGGCCCTCCCAGGTCCCGCCTTACTTCATGCTGTTCAGAATGCGGCCGTACACGTCGTTCATGCTGCCCACACCGTCAATGCGGGTCAGCTGGCCGCGCGCGCTGTAGTAATCAATCAGCGGCTGCGTCTGCTCGCGGTAGATCTCCTGGCGCCTGCGGGCGACCTCCTCGGTATCGTCGCTGCGCACCGCCTCACCGCGCGCGGCAGCCTGACGGCCCCGGTCCACGATGCGGTCAATCAGGACCTGATCCGGCACTTCCAGCAACGGCACGGCACGGACGGGCGCGCCCAGTTCTTCCAGCAGCACGTCCAGTTCACGCGCCTGCGCACTGGTGCGGGGGAACCCGTCGAAGATGACGCGCACGGCGTCCATGCTGGCCAGCTTGTCGCGGATCAGCGCGATCAGGATGTCGTCCGGCACGAGTTGCCCGGCGTCCAGGATGGGCTTGACCTGCTGGCCCAGTTCGGTGCCGCGCGCCACGTGGTCGCGCAGGATGTCGCCCGTGCTGATCTTGACCAGGTCCTTGTCCTGCGCCAGTCGTTCTGCCTGGGTGCCCTTGCCCGCGCCGGGAGGCCCGAGGAAGATCACGACGTTGTGTTTGGGTTGAGTCACTGTTGTCCTCCGTTCACCCTTCAGCATAGTGGCTGAGGGTCAGATTCGGGCGGCCCTGGTCAGAATGCGGCTGTTCCCACTCCGGGAACAGGAAACGCGCCGCCTCCGGCTGGGAGGGCGGCGCGCTTCAATTCTGGGGCCGGTTCAGTTGTCGCGGTTCATGCGGCCGCGGATGCGGCCCTTGCTGATGAAGCCGTCGTAGCGGCGGACCGTCAGCTGCGCTTCAAGCTGCTTGAGGGTTTCAAGCGCCACGCCCACGATGATCAGCAGGCCGGTGCCGCTGAACTGGAAGGTCGTGATGCTCGTCGCCTTCTGCACCAGCTGAGGCAGGATGGTCAGCACGACCAGGAAGATCGCGCCCCACAGACTCAGGCGGCTGCTGATGGTGCCCAGAAACTCTGCGGTGGGCGTGCCGGGGCGGACGCCGGGAATGAAGCCCCCGGCCTCGCGCAGCTGCTCCGCGATGCGCTTGGGATCGAACTGCACGCTGTTGTACAGGTACGTGAAGCCGAAGATCAGCAGGGCTTCCAGCGCGATGTACAGCGGCTGTCCGAACGTTAGGTACGTGGCGATCCAGCTGCTCACGCCCGGCGCGCGGGTCGCCGTGGCGTTCTGGATCAGGTTCGGGATGATCAGCATGGCCGACGCGAAGATGACCGGAATCACGCCCGCCTGGTTGACCTTGATGGGCAGCCAAGTGGCCTGACCGGCGCTGCGGGCCTGTCCAGCCGCGCCGCCGCGTGCGCGGGCGTACGTGACGGGTACGCGGCGCTCGGCCTGGTACACGTACACGATCCCGGCGATGGTCACGAGGATCACGGCAATGAAGGCCACAATGCGCAGCAGCCAGGGTGCGTCGGCGGATTCACGGACCAGCACGGCGGTCGCGGCGATCTCGCGCGGGTACATGGCGATGATGCCGCTCGTGATGATCAGGCTGATGCCGTTGCCGACGCCCACTTCCGTGATGCGTTCACCGATCCACATCGTGAAGGCAATGCCCGCCACCTGGGTCAGGACCATCACCAGGATGGTGAACAGGCCCGGCTCCCAGCCGACTGCCAGGTAACTGGGGTCCGCGTTGATGAACGACGCGAAGAACGCGGCCTGGAAGGTGCCCAGGGCCACGGCGGCGTAGCGGGTGTACTGGTTGATCTTCTTGCGGCCTTCCTCGCCTTCCTTAGAGAGTTTCTCCAGGGGGGGCAGGGTGGTCGTCAGCAGCTGAATGACGATGCTGGCCGTGATGTACGGCAGGACGCCCAGCGCGAAGATCGAGAACTGCGAAAGATTGCCTCCCGAGATCATGCTGATCAGGCCGAACAGTCCACTGTTCGTGCCCTGGCTCAGCGCGGCGCTGTTGACCCCTGGTGTGGGAATGCTGCTCCCCAGCCGGTACACGGCGAGGAGCAGCAGGGTGAAGACAATCTTCCGCTGAAGATCCGGAATCCGGAATGCGTCGCGGAAGGCGCGCAGCATTTACTCCGCCTTCTCGGCTTCGTTCGCTTCGGGCAGGATGACTTTGCCGCCGGCCGCTTCCACGGCCTTCACGGCGCCTTCGCTGGCGGCGTCCACGTGAATGGTCACGGCGCGGGCGATGTCGCCGCTGCCGAGCAGCTTCACGGGGCGGTTCTTGCGGCGCACGAGGCCCGCGAGTTCCAGCACGTTGCGGTCAATGGTGGCGTCCTCGATGTTCGCCAGCTGCGCCAGGTTCACGACTTCGAACGTCACGCCGACGTTGTTGAAGCCGCGCTTGGGCAGGCGGGCGATCAGGCGGCTGCGGCCACCTTCGAAGAAGCTACCCTTGCCAGCGCCGCTGCGGCTCTTCTGGCCCTTGTGACCGCGACCGGCGGTCTTGTCGGTGCCGCCGGGGCCACGGCCGACGCGCTTGCGGTTCTTGCGGCTGCCGGCGTTGGGCTTGAGTTCGTGGAGTTTCATTCTTGCACCTCCAGCAGGTGCTTGACGGTGTTCACCATGCCGCGCACGGCGGGGGTGTCACGGACCTCGCGGGTCTGGCCGATCTTCTTCAGGCCGAGCGCGTGCACGGTCTTCACCTGGTAGCCAGGGCGGCCGATGACGCTGCGCTTCAGGGTGATTTTCACTGGGCGCCTCCGGTGGGCTGCACCTCGCCGCGCAGGGCACGGACCTGCTTGGCGGTGCGGAGGTTCTTCAGGCCGTCGAACACGGCGTAGGCCACGTTGACCTTGTTGCGGCTGCCCAGTTCCTTGGACAGCAGGTTCGTGATGCCGGCCAGTTCGGCGATGCTGCGGGGCACGGTGCCCGCGATCACGCCGGTACCGGGGCCTGCGGGTTTGAGCAGCACGCGGCTGGTGCTGTTCTCGCCGACGATGTCGTGGGGGATGGTGCCGTTCTCGACGGGCACCTGGATCATGTTCTTGCGGGCGATGCTCTTGGCCTTTTCAATGGCCACGGGCACTTCTTTCGCCTTGCCGATGCCCATGCCCACGCGGCCGTTGCGGTCGCCCAGGATGACGAGCGCAGCGAAGCGGAAGCGGCGGCCGCCCTGGTAGGTCTTGCTCGTCCGGTTGACGAACAGCATCTTCTCTTCGAATTCGCTGCTTTCGCGGTCCATTCGGTCGTTCCGTCGGTTAGAAGTCAAGGCCACCCTCCCGCGCCGCGTCGGCGAGCGCTTTCACGCGTCCGTGGTAGCGGTACTGTCCACGGTCAAAGACAACCTTCTTGACGCCCTTGGCCAGGGCGGCCTCCGCGAGGGCCTTGCCCACGGCGGTGGCGGTGTCGGTCTTGGTGCCCGTCTTGACAGCGGCGCTGCTGGCGGCAGCCACGGTGACGCCTTGGCTGTCGTCGATGATCTGGGCGTAGATGTGCTTGCTGGAGCGGTACACGCTGAGGCGCAGGCGATCTCCGGCGGCCTGCCGCACTTTGCGGCGGGCGCGGAGCTTGCGGCGCACGGTCGTCTGGGCAGCCATTATTTCTTCCCTTTCCCGCCGGTGGCGCCAGCCTTACCGGCCTTGAGGCTGATTTTCTCACCAGCGAAGCGCACACCCTTGCCGTGGTAGGCGTCGGGCTTGCGGACTTTACGGACGTTCGCGGCCACCTGACCGACGAGCTGCTTGTCGATGCCGCTCACGTCGATCTTGGTGGGTTCGGGCACGGTGAAGCTCACACCGGCCGGGGGCTCGATCACGACGGGGTGGCTGTAACCGATGGTCAGTTCCAGGGCCTTCCCGGCGAGCTTGGCGCGGAAACCGACGCCCTTGAGCTCCAGGTTGATGGTGTAGCCTTCGCTGACGCCCTTGACGGCGTTGGCGACGAGCGTGCGGGTCAGGCCGTGCAGGGCGCGGTGGCGCTGCGCGTCGCTGGGACGCTCGACGAGCAGCTGGTCGCCGTCCTGCTTGATGGTCAGTTCGCTGTTGTAGGGAACGGTCAGTTCGCCTTTGGGGCCCTTGACCTTGAAGACGCCGTCCTGGGCGCTCGTGGTCACGCCGTTCGGGACGGCGATGGGCTGTTTGCCAATTCGGGACATGGGATGTCCTCCTTCTTCCTTAAATTCGGCCTGCCCGGGTGGGGGCCGAGGTCAGGTGAGATGCTCGCGCGCCGGGAATCCTGGTGGGGATTACCAGAGGACGCAGATGACTTCGCCGCCGACGCCCTGCTTGCGCGCGTCGCGGTCGGCCAGCAGGCCCTTGCTCGTGGAGACCACGGCCAGGCCCAGGCCACGCTGCACGCGGGGCAGGTTCTCGGCGCTCACGTACGCGCGGCGGCCGGGGCGGCTGATGCGCTCGATGTGCTTGATGACCTGCTCGCGCTTGGCGCCGTACTTCAGGGTCAGGCGCAGGACGTCGAACTTCTGTCCTTCGGGCAGCAGGCGCTCGTAGGAGGCCACGTAGCCTTCCTGCACGAGCACTTTGGCCAGCTGCTCTTTGAACTTGGAGGCCGGGACGTCCACGGTCTCCTTGTGGGTGCGCGTCGCGTTGCGGATGCGCGTGAGCATATCGGCGATGGGATCACTCAACATGTAGCCTCCAGGGGCTGGTGTTGATCCGGGCTGGTTCCCCGCGGAGGGGGCCTGCTCCCGGCAGGTGGCCCGGCCCCAGGCAAGCTGGTGGTCGGGCGCGGTTCTCCCCAAGTGGAAGTGGGGGCCACAACGTGGCGCGTCTCTTCTGTTGGGTCTTCACCACCACCGGACGATGACCTCTCAAGGCGACAGGTTCGTATCCGGGGGGCACTGCGGGCGCACCCTGAAGATTCAAGGCACGGCAACTTGGGAGTGTATCAGTTCTTCGCCGGTGCCACAAGCCGTGCCTGCGCGACGCTACGCAAAAGGCCTCCCGCGGGGGGAGGCCTTGAGGGATGTCAGCTGATTACCAGCTGGCTTTCTTCACGCCGGGCAGTTCGCCCTTGTGCGCCATCTCGCGGATGCAGATGCGGCACAGGCCGAAGAAGCGGTAGTACCCGCGGGCGCGACCGCAGCGGCTGCAGCGGTTGTAGTTCTGCACGGCGAACTTGTGGCCGCGCGCAGCTTTGACGACTTTGGAAGTGTTAGCCATTGTTCATCCGTCCTTATTTGCGGAAGGGCAGGCCCATGGCTTGCAGGAGCGCGCGGGCTTCTTCGTCCGTCTTCGCGGTGGTCACGATGGTGATGTCCATGCCGCGCACCTTGTCGACCATGTCGTAGGTGATTTCGGGGAAGATCAGCTGTTCTTTGATGCCCAGGTTGTAGTTGCCGCGGCCGTCGAAGGCGTTGGGGTTCACGCCCTTGAAGTCACGGATGCGGGGCAGGCCGATGTTGATCAGCTTTTCGAGGAACACGAACATGCGCTCGCCACGCAGCGTGACCTTAATGCCCACGGGCATGCCCTGGCGCAGCTTGAAGTTGCTGATGCTCTTTTTCGCCTTGGTGACGATGGGCTTTTGCAGGGTGATCAGCGCCAGTTCCTTGGCGGCCTTGTCGATCGCCTTGCTGTCTTCCTTGGCGCTGCCCAGGCCTTCGTTCACGACGATCTTCTCGATGCGGGGCACGGCCATCACGCTGGAGTAGCCGAATTGCTGCATCATCGCAGGGCGAACCTGCTCGTTGTACTTGGTTTTCAGTTGCTGCATGGTGGGTTCCTTCGAGCGGTCTCCCAGTTTTTCAGAGAGCGCCGCTCAGGCCGCCGCGTGCCCATCGGAGTGGTGGGCGGCGGCCCGGAGTGGTCAGTCGATGTTCTTGCCGCTCGCGACGGCCACGCGGACTTTCTTGCCGTCCACGATGGTCTTGCGGATGCGGGTCGCCTTGCCGGTTTCGGGGTCCACGATGGACACCTTGCTGGCGTGCAGGGCCAGCTCGCGCTGTTCCTGGCCGCCCTGCGGGTTGGCGGGGCTGGGCTTGACGTTCTTGGTGACGAGGTTCACGCCTTCCACGACGACCTTCTGGTCGCGGGGCAGGGCCAGCAGCACTTTGCCGGTCTTGCCCTTGTGCTTGCCGCTCAGGACGATGACGGTGTCACCCTTCTTGATGTGCAGCTTGTCGTTGTGGTGGCTACCAGCGCTGGGACGGGGCATTACAGCACCTCCGGGGCCAGGGACACGATCTTCATGAAGCGGCGGTCGCGGAGTTCACGGGCGACCGGCCCGAAGACGCGGGTGCCGCGGGGCTCGCCCTGGTTGTTGATGATGACGGCGGCGTTCTTGTCGAAGCGGATGGTGCTGCCGTCGGCACGCTTGATGGCGTGGGACGTACGCACGACCACGGCCTTCACGACGTCACCGGCCTTGACGGTGCCGCGGGGCGCGGCGTCCTTGACGCTGGCGACGATGATGTCACCCACGTGGGCGTAGCGCTTGTTGCCGCCGCCGCCGGTGGTGAGACCCTTGCCGCCGATGCCGCTGTTCAGCACGCGGATGCACATGATCTCGCGCGCGCCGCTGTTGTCCGCCACGTCGAGGCGGGACTGGGGCATGATCATGCTTTACCCCCCTCGGTTTCCACGGCGGTGGTTTCGATGCCGCGGGGACGCTCGACCAGTTTGGTGACCTTCCAGGTCTTGGTCTTGCTGATGGGACGCACGGCGATGATCTCGACGCGGTCACCGATCTTGTACTCGTTGTTCTCGTCGTGCGCAGCGTACTTGTGGCTGCGGGTCACGACCTTGCCGTACAGGGGGTGAGCGAACTTGCGCTCGACCTTCACGCTGACGGTCTTGTCGGCCTTGTCGCTGACGACGACGCCGGTAAAGGTCTTCTTCATGCCTGCTCCCCTTTGCTCAGCTCGGCCTGGACGGTGTTGAGCTGGGCCACTTCACGGCGGAGCTGCTTGACGCGGTGGGGCTGGGCGAGGTTGCCCACGGCCGCCTGGAAGCGCAGCTCCATCAGTTCCTTCTTGCGGCTGTCGATTTCCTTGGCGAAATCGGCAGGCTGCAGGTTACGCATATCACTGAGCTTCATCGTAGACCTCGCGCTTCACCATCTTGGTCTGGATGGGCAGCTTGTGACCGGCCAGGCGGAAGGCTTCTTTGGCCTGCTCTTCGGTCACGCCGGACACTTCGAACATCACGCGGCCGGGCTTGACGACGCTGACCCAGTACTCAACGGCGCCTTTACCTTTACCCATTCGGGTTTCGGCGGGCTTCTTGGTGACGGGTTTGTCGGGGAAGATGCGGATGTAGATCTTACCGCCGCGGCGGAAGTGGCGGCTCATGACGATACGGCACGCTTCGATCTGGTTGCTCTTGATCCAGGCGGGCTCCAGCGCGATGAGGCCGAAGTCGCCGAACGCGACGTAGTCGCCGCCCTTGGCGTCACCGGTCATCCGGCCGCGGTGCTGTTTACGGAACTTGGTGCGCTTGGGAAGAAGCATCACTCACCTCCGGGGCGGCGCCGCGCGGCGGGGCGGCGGCGGTTGGGGCGGTCACCGTCTTCACGGCGGCGCTCGTCGTTGCGGCGCTGGGGACGGGCGTAGGTTTCGGTCTTGCCGCCGATGACTTCACCGGTGAATACCATGACCTTGATGCCCAGGCTGCCGTAGGTGGTCTCGGCGCGGGCGGTACCGTAGTCGATGTCGGCGCGCAGGGTGTGCAGGGGCACGCGGCCTTCGCGGACCATCTCGGTGCGGGCCTGCTCGGCTCCGCCGAGGCGGCCGGACAGGATGATCTTGACGCCGCGGGCGCCGGATTCCATCACGCGCTGGGCGGCCTGCTTCATGGCGCGGCGGAACGCGAAGCGGCGTTCGATCTGCTCGGCGATGCGCAGGGCGACCAGGGGCGCGCTGATGTTGGGGTTGGGGATCTCGGCGACGTTCACGGCGACGGTACCGGCGGACACGAGGCGCTCGATGTCCTGGCGGAGTTCCTTGATGGACTCGCCGCCCTTGCCGATCACGATGCCGGGTTTCGCGGCGCTGATGATCACGTTGACCTGCTGGCCGGCGCGCTCGATCTCGATGCGCGCGATGCCGGCGGCGTTCAGTTTGCGCTGAACGAGCTTGCGGATCTTCTCGTCTTCTTTCAGCAGGCCGGCGTACTGCTTCTTGCCGGCGTACCAGCGGCTGTTCCACGTACGGGTGATGCCCAGGCGGAAGCCGTTCGGGTTGATCTTGTTACCCATTACTTGTTCCCCTTCTCGCCCACGATGATGGTGATGTGGCTGGTGCGCTTCTTGATGATGTTCGCGCTGCCACGGGCGCGGGGAATCAGGCG
Organism: Deinococcus radiotolerans; assembly: GCF_014647435.1. Classification (NCBI taxonomy): domain Bacteria; kingdom Thermotogati; phylum Deinococcota; class Deinococci; order Deinococcales; family Deinococcaceae; genus Deinococcus; species Deinococcus radiotolerans. The sequence goes on from NZ_BMPE01000008.1 coordinate 138,946, forward strand.
CTTGAGGGTGGGGCCGGCGTCCACGTACGCGGCGGTGATGACCAGGCGGTCCTCGAGCATCTCGTCGTTGTGCAGCGCGTTGTGCTTGGCGCTGTTCAGGACTTTCGCGACGGGTTCGCTGGCGGCGCGGGGGATGAAGCGCAGCAGGTCTTCGGCGTCACGGACGCTCTTGCCGCGGATCACGTCAACCACCAGGCGCACCTTGCGGGGGCTGATGCGGACGTACTTGGCGACGGCCTTGCCGGGCGTGCGCAGCTTCTGCTGCTGCTTGCGCTGCTTCTTGTTGCGGAATTCAGGAGCGGTCATTTCTTCTTGCTCCCCTTGGCGTTCTTGTCAGCGCCGTGGCCGCGGTAGTTGCGGGTGGGGCTGAATTCGCCGAGCTTGTGGCCGATCATCTGCTCGTTCACGAAGACGGGCACGTGCTGCTTGCCGTTATGCACGGCAATGGTGTGGCCGATCATTTCGGGAACGATGGTGGAGCGGCGGCTCCAGGTCTTGATGACGCGCTTGTCCTTCTTTTCGTTCTGGACGTCGACCTTCTTCAGGAGGTGGTCATCCACGAACGGGCCTTTCTTGAGGCTACGGGGCATGTCCTACCCTCCCTTACTTCCCGCCGCGGCGGGTGATGATGAAGCGGTCGCTGTTCTTGCGCTTCTTGCGGGTCTTCAGGCCCTTGGCGGGCTGGCCCCAGGGGCTGACGGGCACGCGGCCCGCGCCGGTCCGACCTTCACCACCGCCGTGGGGGTGATCCACGGGGTTCATGGCGCTACCGCGCTGGTGGGGCTTGCGCCCAAGCCAGCGGCTGCGGCCGGCCTTACCGATGTTGATGTTCTTGTGCTCGGCGTTGCCGACGGCACCGATGGTGGCGTAGCACTCGCTGTGAATGCGGCGGAGTTCGCCGCTGGGCAGACGCAGGATGACGTAGTCGCCTTCCTTGCCCTGCACCTGGATGCTGGTGCCAGCGCTGCGGGCGAGCTGGGCGCCCTTGCCGGGGATCAGTTCCACGCTGTGCACAACGGCACCGACGGGCACGAAACGCAGGGGCAGTGCGTTGCCGAGCTTGGGTTCGGCTTCGGGGCCGGAGTTCACCATGGCGCCGACCTGCAGGCCTTCGGGCGCGAGCACATAGCGCTTCTCGCCGTCAACGTAGTTCAGCAGAGCGATGCGGGCGCTGCGGTTGGGATCGTACTCGATCGCGGCGACCTTGGCAGGCACGCCAGCCTTGTCGCGGCGCTTGAAGTCGATAATGCGATACAGGCGCTTGTGACCGCCGCCGATGAAGCGGCTGGTGATGCGGCCGCGGTTGTTACGGCCACCGGTCTTGGGGAGCGCCTCGGTGAGCGCCTTTTCGGGGCGCTTTTTGGTCAGTCCGCTGAAGTCCGCAGTCGTCATGTGGCGACGGCTGGGGGTGTAGGGACGGTATTTCTTGACGGCCATGTTCAATCTCTCCTTAGGCCTGGCCTTCAAGGGCGGCGATGGTCTGGCCGTCGGCGAGGCGCACGATGGCCTTCTTGCGGTCGGCGCGGTGGCCCATGAAGCGGCCGACGCGCTTGCGCTTGCCGGGGACGTTCATGGTGCTGATGCCGATCACGGTCACGCCGAACGCTTTCTGGATGGCGCCCTTGATCTCGGTCTTGGTGGCCTTGGGGCTGACCCAGAAGGAGTACACGCCGCGTTCCATGCCAGCGTAGGCTTTCTCGCTGATCACGGGGGCCTGGATGATGTCGTAGTGGCTCATGCCTCTTCCCCTTCCTGCGCGGGCTCGAGAACGACCGCGTCGATCACCAGGCGCTCGTGGCGCAGGATGTCGTAGGCGTTCAGGCCGGCGACGGGCAGCACGGTGGCCCAGGCGACGTTACGGGCGGCCTGGCGGGTCGCGGCGTCATCGGTGACGATGAGCACGCGCTCGCTGCCGTCCATGCCGTTGCTGGCAGCCCAGGTGACGAAGTTCTTGGTCTTGCCGTCCTGGTCGTAGCCGTCGACGGCGATCAGCTTGCCGGCTTCCTGGCGCGCGGCCAGGGCCATGGCTAGGCCCAGCTGACGGACCTTGCGGGGCAGGGTGTAGCCGTAGTTGCGGGGCTTGGGGCCGAAGGCCACGCCGCCGCCCACGAAGCTGGGGACGCTGCGGTCGCCGTGACGGGCGTTACCGGTGCCCTTCTGACCGTACATTTTCTTGCCGGTCTTGCTGACTTCCGCGCGGGTTTTGGTGCTGGCCGTGCCGCGGCGGCGGCTGGCGAGCTGCCAGGTCACGACGTCGTGCAGGACGCCGCTGTTCACTTCCGGCAGGTCGAGGTCGATGGTGCGGCCCCCGTTCTTGCCGATGACGTTGATCTGCGCCATGTCTTACTTGCCTCCCTTGGCGGCCTGACGCAGGACAACGAGGCCACCGTTGGCGCCGGGGATTGCACCCTTGACCAGGATGATGTTCTCGTCGGCGCGGATCTCGACCACTTCGAGGTTCTGGACGGTGATGCGGTCCATGCCCATGTGGCCGGCCATACGCTTGCCCTTGTACACGCGGCCGGGCGTTTTACGCTGGCCGATCGAGCCGGGGCGGCGGTGCCACTTCTTGGAACCGTGACTGGCGGGGCCACCCTTGAAGTTCCAGCGCTTCATGACGCCCTGGAAGCCCTTACCCTTGCTGGTGCCGGTCGCGTCGATCTTCTCGCCTTCGGCGAAGATGTCGATGCTGACGGTGTCGCCTTCGGGGCTGAAGTCGCGGAATTCACGCAGGAAGCGCACGGGGGCAACCCCGGCTTTCTTGAAGTGACCGGCTTCGGGCTTGATGACGCTCTTCTCGCGCTTGGGCGCGTAGCCGATCTGCACGGCCTCGTAGCCGTCGGTCTGCGCGGTCTTGCGCTGCACGACGGGGCAGGGGCCAGCCAGCACGACGGTCACGGGAATGGCGCGGTCGCCTTTCCAGATCTGGGTCATGCCGATCTTGGTGCCGAGGATGCCCTTCATGCGCGGCCCCCAACAGTCTTGATCTCGATGTCCACGCCAGTGGGCAGGTCGAGGGTCATGAGGCTGTCGATCGTCTTCTTGGTGGGGTTCATGATGTCCACCAGACGGTTGTGGGTGCGGATCTCGAAGTGCTCGCGGCTGTCCTTGTTCACGAAGGGGGAACGCAGAACGCAGAAGCGGCGGATGCGGGTGGGGAGGGGCACGGGGCCGCTCACGTCGGCGCCGGTGCGGCGCACGGTGTCCACGATCTTGCTGGCGGACTGGTCCAGCGCCTTGTGGTCAAAGCCACGCAGTTTGATACGGATCTTGGGGGCAACCATGTTCTATTACTCCAGGACCTTGGCGACGACGCCGGCGCCGACAGTGCGGCCACCTTCGCGGATGGCGAAGCGCAGGCCCT